>NZ_JBFAAD010000016.1:170976-183544 GCF_040639555.1 Streptomyces sp. NPDC023838 | reverse complement strand
ATCAACACCAGGCAGCAGGGGCGCTATCCGCTCCCACGCCGCATCCGTCAACTCACCACGACCCACCACAAGATCAATTATCAGACAGGCCCTAGGGCCTGTCGTCCCGAACTCCGTGTGCGTCCTGGACTAGTGGGGCCGTGGCACCCCGCCCACCAGTGGTCGGCTCTGGGCGCCCGGGGACAGAGCACGGGGGGCTTCGGGGCATAGGGGTCACCTCCTAGGCGCGGGGTGCTTCCGGGTAGTAAGGCCCACCATTTGGCGTAAGCCGAGTTGTCCGTATTGCCGGATTTCGAGAAGTCCCGGTTTTATGGACCTCATGAGCCAGACGGGTGAACGAGAACGTCCACAGATTGAACTGCGCTGTGGAGGGCTGCACTTGGTTATAGAGCGCGTCCCCGGGTGGGTGCTGGCAGTGCTCGCCACCGCCACAGGCAGCGGGCTTACATCGTGGTTCATGGTGCGATGACTGGATGCCCCACCGCGCGCGCCCCTGCCCCCCGCATGCTTCTCCGGCGCGAAATGACCGATGCCAAAAGTCGTACCTTGTGGGCAACCAGCAATGGGAGGGGCCATGGCCGAACGCACTCGTCGACCTGCATTCGAACTCCGATGTGGCGGGCTGCACTTGACGATCCAGCGCGTCCCCGGTCCCCCTCGCGGCGCACGCCGGTGGCCCGTACCGGCGTACGCGCCACCGCGGCCGAAACGGCTACAACGAGCCACCGTCCGGACCGTCACCCTCCGCGTCAACTCCCCGCACCGGCCCCCGTCACCCCACGATCCGCCCGTTCAGCACGATCCGGCTCGGCGCCGCCAGCACCCGTACATCCGCGCGCGGGTCCCCCTCGTACACCACGAGGTCCGCCGGAGCGCCCTCCTCCAGGACCGGGCGGCCCAGCCAGGTGCGGGCGCGCCAGGCCGTGGCGGAGAGGGCCTCGACCGGGGGGATGCCCGCCTTGACCAGTTCGGCCACCTCCGCCGCGACCAGGCCGTGCGCCATCGAGCCGCCCGCGTCGGTGCCGACGAAGACCGGGATCCCGGCGTCGTAGGCCGCGCGGACCGTGTCGTAGCGGCGGGCGTGCAGCCGGCGCATATGGGCCGACCAGGCCGGGAACTTGGCCTCCCCGCCGTCCGCCAGGTGCGGGAACGTGGCGATGTTGACCAGGGTCGGGACGATGGCGACGCCGCGCTCCGCGAACAGCGGGATCGTCTCCTCGGTCAGCCCCGTCGCGTGCTCGACGCAGTCGATGCCCGCCTCGACCAGGTCGCGCAGCGAGTCCTCGGCGAAGCAGTGGGCCGTCACCCGGGCGCCGAGCCGGTGTGCCTCGGCGATCGCCGCCTCCACCTCGCCGCGCGGCCAGCACGGCGACAGGTCGCCCACCTCGCGGTCGATCCAGTCCCCGACCAGCTTGACCCAGCCGTCGCCGCGCCGTGCCTCGCGGGCCACGTACGCGACCAGGTCGCCGGGCTCGATCTCATGGGCGTAGTTGCGGATGTAGCGGCGGGTGCGCGCGATGTGGCGGCCCGCGCGGATGATCTTCGGCAGGTCCTCGCGGTCGTCGATCCAGCGGGTGTCGGAGGGCGAGCCCGCGTCCCGGACCAGCAGGGTGCCCGCCTCCCGGTCCTGGAGGGCCTGCTTCTCGCTGGTCTCCTCGTCGACCGGGCCGTGCCGGTCGAGCCCGACGTGGCAGTGCGCGTCGACCAGGCCGGGCAGCGCCCAGCCGGTGACGGCGACGGCGTCCACCGCGCCCGACGGACGCTCGTAGGTGATCCGGCCGTCCACCGCCCACAGTTCGTCCCGCACCTCCTCGGGACCGACGAGCACCCGCCCCTTCACATGCAGCACCACGTGATCGCTCATGGTCAGCACTGTACGAGGCGCTGGGTACCCTCGACCGGGTACACCCACTGATGAACAAGGCACCGTGAAGAAGGCACCGCTGTGACGCACCCGTTCCTCGATCTGGCCCCGCTGACCGCCGACCGCTTCGCGGCCATCGAGCGGCGGGTGGCCGCGCTGCTCGCCACCGAGCAGGACGTGGTGATCATGCAGGGCGAGGCGCTGCTGCCGCTGGAGGGCTGCATCCGGGGCGCCGCGCACCCGGGCTCCACCGCCCTGAACGTGGTGACCGGCCCGTACGGCCAGACCTTCGGCGACTGGCTGCGGGACTGCGGCGCGAACGTGGTCGACCTGGAGGTGCCGTTCCACACGGCGGTCTCCGCCGAGCAGATCGACCGGGCGCTCACCGAGCACCCGGAGATCGACTTCGTCTCCCTGGTGCACGCGGAGGCGGCGACCGGGAACACCAACCCGGTCGCGGAGATCGGCGAGGTGGTCCGCCGGCACGGCGCGCTGTTCATGCTGGACGCGGTCGCCTCGGTGGGCGCCGAGCCGCTGCTGCCGGACGCGTGGGGCGTGGACCTGTGTGTGATCGGCGCGCAGAAGGCGATGGGCGGGCCGGCGGGCGTCTCGGCGGTGTCCGTGAGCGAGCGCGCCTGGGCCCGGATCGCCGCCAACCCGCGCGCCCCGCGCCGTTCCTACCTGTCGCTCCTGGACTGGAAGCAGCGCTGGATCGACGGCGGCCGCAAGGCGCTGCTGCACGCCCCGGCGCAGCTGGAGATGCTGGCCCTGGAGGCGTGTGTGGAGCGGATCGAGGCGGAGGGTCTTGAGGCCGTGACCGCCCGGCACGCGTCGGCGGCGGCCGCGACCCGGGCGGGCGCCTCGGCGCTCGGCGGCGGTCTGGAGCCGTATGTGTACGAGGCGCGGGACGCGGCCCCGGTGGCCACGACCCTGCGCACCCCCGCGGGCGTCGACGCCTCGGAGCTGGTCGCGGCGGCGTTGGCCGCCGATCCCGCGCTGCCGCTGATCGCGGGCGGCGGGGCGCTGGCGAAGGAGATGGTCCGGGTCAATCATTACGGGGCCGATGCCACGGTGGGTGCGGTGCGGTCGTCGCTCGCGGCGCTGGGGGCGGCGCTGGGCGAAACGGGTCGGCGGGTCGATACGGAAGCTGCCCTCAGGGCCGTGTCGGAAACCTGGTGACACAAATCCGCAACACCTTTACCGCATACCAATAGCCGATTAATTCCAGTAAACGGGAAGCTGCTTTATCCAGAGCAGCTTCCCGTTTTCTTCTGCCCCGGCCAGTTGATCTCAAACGCATGATCTCAACAAGGTTTTTCCGGCCACCCGAGGGGTGTGATCGACTCCACAGAGGTGCCTTTTTGTCCGGGAATTACCGGACAAACCGCCTCGCGCGTACACCTGCGTGATAACACATGGCCGCGCCCTGCGCACCACCTACCGGGAATGCGATTTCGATTTCCGCTGGGTAAATTCCTTCCGCATGACCGCCGCACAGACCGTTGTCCATATCGACACCCCACGCGTCGAGGACGGCGCCGCGATCTGGCGTATCGCCCGCGACTCACAAGTCCTGGACCTCAACTCCTCGTACAGCTATCTGCTCTGGTGCCGCGACTTCGCCGCCACCTCCGTGGTGGCGCGCGACGCCACCGGTGAGCCGATCGCCTTCGTCACCGGGTACGTCAGGCCCGCCCGGCCCGAGACGCTCGTCGTCTGGCAGGTCGCCGTCGACCGCGAGCACCGGGGGCGGGGCCTCGCCGGCACCCTGCTCGAAGCGCTGACCGGAAAGGTCGCCGACTCGCACGGGGTGAGTTCCGTGGAGACCACCGTGACCCCCGACAACACCGCCTCCGACCGGCTGTTCACCGCCTTCGCCGAGCGGCGCGGCACCGCGCCCCGCCGCGAAGTCCTCTTCGACAGCGGCCTGTTCCCCGACGAGGGGCACAAGGCGGAAGTCCTCTACCGGATCGACCTGGGAGTACGACTGTGACCATCACCCCGCCCGCACTGAGCGTCTTCGAGACCGTCGAGTCGGAGGTGCGCAGCTACTGCCGCGGCTGGCCCGCCGTCTTCGACCGCGCCCAGGGCGCCCGGCTCACCGACGAGGACGGCCACGAGTACCTCGACTTCTTCGCCGGTGCCGGATCGCTCAACTACGGCCACAACAACCCGGTGCTGAAACGGGCCCTGCTCGACTACCTGGAACGCGACGGCATCACGCACGGCCTGGACATGGCCACCACCTCCAAACGCGCGTTCCTGGAGACCTTCCAGAACGTGATCCTGCGCCCGCGCGACCTGCCGTACAAGGTGATGTTCCCCGGCCCGACCGGCACCAACGCGGTCGAGGCGGCGCTGAAGCTGGCGCGCAAGGTGAAGGGCCGCGAGTCGATCGTCTCCTTCACCAACGCCTTCCACGGCATGTCGCTGGGCTCGCTCGCCGTCACCGGCAACGCGTTCAAGCGGGCCGGGGCCGGAATCCCGCTGGTGCACGGCACCCCGATGCCGTTCGACAACTACCTGGACGGGCAGGTCCCCGACTTCCTGTGGTTCGAGCGGCTCCTGGAGGACCAGGGCTCGGGCCTCAACAAGCCCGCCGCCGTGATCGTGGAGACCGTGCAGGGCGAGGGCGGCATCAACGTGGCCCGGCCCGAGTGGCTGCGCGCGCTCGCGGACCTGTGCCGGCGCCAGGACATGCTCCTGATCGTCGACGACATCCAGATGGGGTGCGGACGCACCGGCGCGTTCTTCTCGTTCGAGGAGGCGGGCATCACGCCGGACATCGTCACCCTGTCCAAGTCGATCAGCGGCTACGGACTGCCCATGTCCCTCTGCCTGTTCCAGCCGGAGCTGGACGTGTGGGAGCCGGGCGAGCACAACGGCACCTTCCGCGGCAACAACCCGGCCTTCGTCACCGCGACCGCGGCCCTGGAGGCGTACTGGTCCGACGGCGGCGCCCTGGAGAAGCAGACCCGGGCCCGCGGCGAGCAGGTCGAGCAGGCGCTGATCTCCATCACCGAGGAGAACCTGGTCGACGTCAAGGAGTACCGGGGCCACGGTCTGGTCTGGGGCCTGGAGTTCCACGACAAGGCGCGGGCGGGCGCGGTGGCGCGGCGCGCCTTCGACCTCGGCCTGCTGGTCGAGACGTCGGGCCCGCAGAGCGAGGTCGCCAAGCTGCTGCCGCCGCTGACCATCACCGAGGACGAGCTCGACGAGGGCCTGCGCACCCTCGCCCGCGCCGTCCGCGAGACGGCCGCCTGACCGCCGTACGTACGAGGAAAGAGAGCAACCCCCTGTGATCGTCCGCTCGTTGAAGGACATCGAGAACACCGAGCGCCATGTCCGCGCCGCCTCCGGCACCTGGGAGAGCAAGCGGATCGTGCTCGCCAAGGAGAAGGTCGGCTTCTCCTTGCACGAGACCGTCCTGTACGCCGGTACGGAGACGTCGATGTGGTACGCCAACCACATCGAGGCGGTGCTGTGCGTGGAGGGCGAGGCCGAGCTCACCGACCACGAGACCGGCGAGACCCACTGGATCGAGCCCGGCACGATGTACCTGCTGAACGGCCATGAGCGCCACACCCTGCGCCCCAAGACCGACTTCCGCTGCGTCTGCGTCTTCAACCCGCCCGTCACCGGACGGGAGGACCACGACGAGAACGGCGTCTACCCCCTGCTGACCGAACCCGAGGAGGGCTGATCACCATGCAGGACCTGTACCCCACCCGCGGCGCCGCCGAGGTAGTGACCCCCCGTCAGGACCCCGTCGTCTGGGGGCCGTCCGACGGGCTCGAATCGTACGAGAAGGACGGCTTCCTCACCGTCGACCAGCTGCTGGCCGACGACGAAGTGGCCTTCTACCGGCGCGAGCTGGAGCGGATGATCACCGATCCGGCGGTCCGCGCCGACGAACGGTCGATCATCGAGCCGCAGTCGCAGTCCGTGCGCTCGGTCTTCGAGGTGCACAGGATGAGCGAGATCTTCGCGGGCCTGGTGCGCGACGAGCGCGTGGTCGGCACCGCGCGGCGGATCCTGGGCTCGGACGTGTACGTCCACCAGTCGCGCATCAACGTGAAGCCGGGGTTCGGGGCGTCGGGCTTCTACTGGCACTCGGACTTCGAGACCTGGCACGCGGAGGACGGGCTGCCGAACATGCGGACCGTGTCGGTGTCGATCGCGCTCACCGAGAACCACGACACCAACGGCGGCCTCATGATCATGCCCGGTTCGCACCGGGACTTCCTGGGGTGCGCCGGAGCCACGCCCAAGGACAACTACAAGAAGTCGCTCCAGATGCAGGACGCGGGCACGCCGTCCGACGAGGCGCTGACGAAGATGGCGGACCGGCACGGGATCCGGCTGTTCACCGGGCGCGCGGGCTCGGCGACCTGGTTCGACTGCAACTGCATGCACGGCTCCGGGGACAACATCACCCCGTATCCGCGCAGCAACGTCTTCATCGTCTTCAACAGCGTGGAGAACGCGGCGGTCGAGCCGTTCGCGGCGCCGATCCGCCGCCCGGAGTTCATCGGCGCGAGGGACTTCACGCCGGTGCGGTGATGCGGTGACCGGGGCGCGCGCCCCCGTACGGTGATCGTTGGTACGGTCGGCGCATGGCTGATGAATCTTCCCGGACTCCCGTCACCGCGGCCGATGTCGAGCACGCCGTACGGCTGTCGGTCACCGCGCTGCGGGCGGGTCTGGCCGCGGACTGGAGCGCGAAGGCCGGCTCCCTGGAGTGGGACTGCTGGGAGACCGTCGAGCACCTCTCGGACGACCTCTTCGCGTACGCCGTGCAGCTCGGCCCGCGGCAGCCGCCGCTCGACGGCGAGGTGCCGTACCTGTGGGAGGCGAAACGTCCCGGCGGGCCGCGCAACGCGGTGCACGCGGACCGCGCGGCCGGGCCCGCCGGGCTCCTGCAGACCCTGGAGGCCAGCGGCGCCCTGCTGACCGCGATGGTCCGCACGGTCTCCCCGGACGTCCGCGCCCACCACTGCTTCGGCATCTCGGACCCGGAGGGCTTCGCGGCGATGGGCGTCGTCGAGACGCTGCTGCACACCCACGACGTGGCCGAGGGGCTCGGGGTCACCTGGGCGCCGCCGGCCGGGCTGTGCGACCGGGTGCTCGCCCGGCTGTTCCGTGAGGTTCCGGCCGATCCGGACCGGTGGCGCGTGCTGCTGTGGGCCACCGGCCGGACGGAGCTGCCGGACCTGCCGCGCCAGGATTCGTGGCGCTGGTACGGCGAACCGCTCAGTGACGCAGCCAGATCCTGAGCTCGCCGACCGGGGTGAACCCGGCGCGGACGGCCGCCGCGAGGTCGTCGCCGCTCTCATAGCCGACCACGTCGAGGCCGGGCCGGTGCCGGGCGAGCGTGCCCAGGCAGCCGGCCCAGGCCGCGTCGAGGTCGCCGTCGGCCGCGAACAGGTTGGAGACGCCCACCACCGCGGCGCTCTGGCTCGCGACGGCGCCCGCGACGATCCGGCCCGCCGCGTCGCGCGCCGCGAGGAAGGCATGGGTGTCGTCAGCGAGCAGCGCAGGGGCGAACAGACCGGCGCTGTCCCCGTCCGACCAGGCCTGCTCCCACTCCCCCAACTCGGCTTCGGTACGCACGAGTTCCCACCCCCCGTCACCCGGCTCGGGCGCGGGGCGGTGGATCCACCGGGCGTCGAAGAGGACCTCGAAGCCGTCGGCCGTCAGGTCGAGGGTGGCGAAGCTGTCCTTGACCGACGCGCCCGGTGAGGCGTCGATCCGCTCCACGATCTCGCGCGGCGCGGCGCCCGGGTCGAGGGTCACCGCGTCGGGGTAGAGCGGCGGGGTGCGCTGTGCGCTGGTCCAGGCGCGGGGGTCCCACGCGCCGGTGATGCCGTGTGCGCGGCAGAGCGCCGCACACCAGTCGGCGTTGTTGCGGGCGGCGGCGCGCACCCGTACGTCCTGCTCGATGTCCATGGTCACGGCCCGATCCTGCCGCGCGGACCCGGCCGTGACCACGGGTTTTCCTCCAGGTCGGACCACGGCGGCGGTCGGACGCGACCAGCCACCCACGGTCCGCGGGCGCGTCAGCGCGTCGCGCCCACCACCTCCAGCGCCCGGTCCACGTCGGCGGACGAGTTGTACAGGTGGACGGCGAACCGCAGGTTCCCGCCCCGGGCGGACGCGTACACCCCGTCCCGCAGCAGCGCCGGCTGCAGACCGTCCAGCCCCGGCACCGCGACGACCGCCGAGTCCTCGGCGACCGCCCGGTGGCCGAGGGCGGCGAGCCCCGCGCGCAACCGCCCCGCCAACATCAGGTCGTGGTCGCGGACCGCCTCGATTCCCACCGCCTCAAGAACCGCGAGCGACTCCTTCGCCCCGTGGTACGAGAGGAACGAGGCCGGCTCGTCGTACCGCCGCGCGGAGCCCGCGAGCTCCCGCACCGGCCCGTAGTTGTCGTTCAGATCCGCCGCCGCGAGCCACCCCGAGTGCAGCGGCGCCAACTGCTCCTGCGCCTCCTCGGTCACCGTGAGGAACGACGTGCCGCGCGGGCAGGTGAGGAACTTGAAACCGGCCGTCACCGTGTAGTCGTACGCTCCCGCGTCCAGCGGCAGCCAGCCCGCCGACTGGCTGGCGTCGAGGAGCGTACGGGCCCCGTGCGCGGCCGCGGCGGCCCGTACGGCGGCGAGGTCCGCGACCCGCCCGTCGGCGGACTGGACGGACGAGAAGGCGACCAGCGCGGTGCCCGGCCGTACCGACTCGGCCAGCGAATCCAGCGGCACGTACCGCACCTTGAGGTCGCCGCGCACCGCGAAGGGCTGCACCACCGAGCTGAACTCGCCCTCGGGAGCGAGGACTTCGGCCCCGGCGGGCAGCGAGTGGGCGACGAGGGCGACGTGCACCGAGACCGACGAGCCGAGCGCGACCCGGTCGGCGCCGACCCCGACGAGCCGGGCGAACGAGTCGCGGACGGCGTCGAGCGCGTCGAAGCTGCCCGCACCCGCGCGGGTGCCCGCCGCGTTCTCCCCGGCGAGCCGCGCGATGGCGTCGACGGCGCGCCGGGGCAGCAGGCCGCAGCCGGCGGTGTTGAGATACGTCGTCTCGGGTGCGAACTCGTCGCCGGACAGGGGCTCCAGGATCTCCATGATCCCACCCTGGGGTCCCCCGGCCCCGGGGTCAATCGTCAGCGGCTCACCCGGGGAGGGTCACGCGCGCGGGACCTCGCACCCGTCCGGACCGCACGCCTCGCCGTCGGCCCCGGCGGTGCCGAGGGTGGCGAGGACCGGGGTGCGCTCCTGCCAGGCCTGCTCAAGGGCCTGCGTGAACACCTCGGCGGGCTGGCCGCCGGAGATCCCGTACTTGCGGTCGAGGACGAAGAACGGCACGGAGCTGGCGCCCAGCGCCGCCGCCTCGGCCTCGTCGGCGCGCACCTCGTCGGCGTACGCGCTCTCGTCGGCCAGCACGGCCCGCGCCTCGTCGGCGTCCAGACCCGCCTCGACGGCCAGCTCCAGCAGGACGCCGTCGTCGAAGACCGAGCGCTCCTCGGCGAAGTTGGCCCGGTAGGCGAGGTCGAGCAGCGCCTCCTGGCGGCCCCGGGCCTTGGCCAGGTGGAGCAGCCGGTGGATGTCGAAGGTGTTGCCGTGGTCGCGGCCCTCGGTGAGGTAGCCCAGGCCCTCGGCGTGCGCGTTGGAGGCGACGTGCTCCTCCATGCCCCGGGCCTCGTCCAGCGTGCGGCCGTACTTCTTGGCCAGCATCGGGATCACCGGGCCGACCGCGCCCTTGGCGCGGTTCGGGTCGAGCTCGAAGGAGCGGTGCACGACCTCGATGTCGTCGCGGTGGGCGAACTCGGCCAGGCCCTTCTCGAAGCGGGCCTTGCCGATGTAGCACCAGGGGCAGGCGATGTCGCTCCAGATCTCGACGCGCATGTCACTTCTCTCCGACTCGATCATGTTGTGTGCCACTCATGTTTTGTGTCACTTTCAAGCACTGCAACGTACGGAACGGTCGGCGCATTCCCCCGGGCGTTTCTTGGAGTGGCCCCCGCCTCAGCCCGCCATCTCCAGCCTGCTGAAGGTGGCCCGGTACGAGCTCGGGGTCAGACCGGTGCGCCGGACCAGATGGGCGCGGAGCGAGTCGGCGCTGCCCAGGCCGCTGGCCTCGGCGATCTGGTCCATGGCGAGCGTGGTGGTCTCCAGGAGCTCCTTGGCTCGCTCGATGCGCTGGTGCAGCAGCCACTGCAGGGGGCTGACCCCGCTCTCGGCGTGGAAGCGGCGGGTGAGGGTGCGCACGCTCACCCCGGCGTGCCGGGCCAGGTCGGTGAGGGTGAGCGGCTTGTCCAGGTTGCGCATCGCCCAGCCCCGGGTGTCGGCGCAGGCCACGCCCCGCTCGGCGGGCAGCGGGGTCTGGGTGAACTGGGTCTGCCCGCCGGGCCGCACCGGGGCGACCAGCGCGGCCCTGGCCACCTGGTTGGCGACGGCGGCGCCGTAGTCGCTGCGGATGATGTGCAGGCACATGTCGATCCCGGCCGCGTACCCGGACGACGTCATGATGCCGCCGTCCTCGACGTAGAGCACGTCGCCCTTGAGGTCGAGGGCCGGGTAGCGCCGGCGCAGCTCGTCGGCGAGCTCCCAGTACGTGGTGGCGCTGCGCCCGTCGAGCAGTCCGGCCTCGGCGAGGACGAAGGCGCCGCTGCAGATGGAGGTGATCCGGCGTCCGTCGGCGGCGGCCGCGCGGACCGCCTCCACGGTGCGCGGATCCAGCGCGTAGCGCTCCCCCGTCCCCGCGACCAGGACCGTGTCGGCGTCCGCCACGGCCTCCAGGCCCCGGCCCACGTACAGGTCGAGCCCGCCGGTCGTGGCGACCGGGCCCGGCTCCGGGGTGCAGACGGTCAGCTCGTACCCGGGGGCGCCGTCGATCTCCACCTTGGCGAAGAGCAGCTCGGGGATGGCGAGGTTGAACATCGACACGGGAGAGGGCGCGATGACCACGAGGCGGTGGGGCCGGTGGGCGTGCGGCGCGGACTTCATGGCCAGAACCTCCGGATGCATGGCGTTCAGGCCACTACTGTAACCGGCGGCCGCCCGCCAGGCTGAGGGCATGTCACCGAACGCCGTACGCCAACCCGCCCCCGCCGCCGACCCGTTGAAGCACCGGACACCCGCCCGGCCCTCCTCCCCCGGCCTCACCCTGGCCGCCGCCCTCCTCGGCTTCGCGCTGATCACGCTGGACGCGTCCGTGGTGAACGTGGCGCTGCCCGCGGTCGGTTCGGACCTGGGCGGCGGGATGTCGGGGCTGCAGTGGGTGGTCGACGCGTACACGCTCGCGTTCGCGGCGCTGATGCTGTCGACCGGCGCGTTCGCGGACCGGATCGGCTCGGCTCGGGCGTACGCGCTGGGCACGGTCGTCTTCGTGCTCGCCTCGGCCGCCTGCGGTCTGGCCCCGGGCCTGGGCGTCCTGATCGGGGCCCGGGTGGTGCAGGGCGCGGCGGCGGCCGTGGTGCTGCCCGCCTCGCTCGCCCTCGTGCGCCAGGCGTACACCGACCCGGCGCGCCGGGCCCGCGCGGTGGCGCTGTGGGCGGCGGGCGGGTCGGTGGCGGTGGCGCTCGGGCCGGTCGCGGG
Source organism: Streptomyces sp. NPDC023838 (assembly GCF_040639555.1). Classification (NCBI taxonomy): domain Bacteria; kingdom Bacillati; phylum Actinomycetota; class Actinomycetes; order Kitasatosporales; family Streptomycetaceae; genus Streptomyces; species Streptomyces sp. NPDC023838. Next base: position 172,090 of record NZ_JBFAAD010000016.1, on the reverse strand, counting down.
CGGCGCGCTCACCACGGCGTGGAACTGGCGCGGCATCTTCTTCATCAACCTCCCCCTCGGCCTGGTGGCCCTGGCCCTGACGGCGCGCGCCCCGCGCTCGGAGCGCCGCCCCGCGCCGCTGGACCTGCCGGGCCAGCTGACGGCCGTGGTGGCCCTGGCCGCGCTCGCCTTCGCGGTGATCGAGTCCGGGCCGGTACGGGTGGTGGCGGGCGGGGTGGCGCTGCTCGCCGGGGCGGCGTTCCTTCGGATCGAGTCGCGCGCGGCCCATCCGGTGGTCCCGCTCGGCCTGTTCCGTACGCCGACGGTGGCGGTGGTGGTCGCGGTCGGCGCGGCGGCGAGTGTCGCCTTCTACGGCGTGATCTTTGTCTTCAGCCTCTACTTCCAACGGCTGCGGGGCGAGTCGGCGCTGGTGGCGGGCCTGATGTTCCTGCCGATGACGGCGCTGATCCCGGCGACGAACGTCCTGTCGGGCAAGCTCGCGAACCGCTACGGCCCGCGCCGCCCGATGCTGCTCGGCCAGCTCCTGGCCCTGGCGGGCCTGCTCCTGCTCCTCGTCCCCGACGAGCACACACCCACCCTGCTGGTGGCCTTCCTCCTGATCCCGGTGGCCCTCGGCTGCGGCCTGGCGATCCCGGCCCTGACCGCCGCGATGATGGAGGCGCTTCCCTCGGAGCGGGCGGGCCTGGCAGCCGGCGTACTGAACGCGGCGCGCCAGGTGGCCGGGGCGCTGAGCGTGGCGATGTGCGGGGCGCTGGTGGCCGGGGGTTTCGTCCCCGGGATGAGGCTGGCCCTGACGACGGCGGCAACGCTGCTGGGGGCGACGGCGGTGGCGACGCGGGGGGTGCGGTAGCCCCCCGGGGGGCGGGGTGCGACTGCCCGCGCCCCTCTTTGGCCCGGAGTTCGCCTGCGGACCGGTGGGGGCTGATCGCGCAGTTCCCCGCGCCCCCTTTTGGCCCGGAGCTCGCCTGCGGGCCGGTGGGGGCTGATCGCGCAGTTCCCCGCGCCCCTAAAGGCCTCTGGCCGTCGGTCCGGTGCGGGCCGTGGAGGGTTGCTCGCGCAGTTCCCCGCGCCCCTAAAGGCCTCTGGCCGTCGGTCCAGTGCGGGCCGTGGAGGG
>NZ_JBFAAD010000016.1:0-170880 GCF_040639555.1 Streptomyces sp. NPDC023838 | reverse complement strand
AGGGTTGCTCGCGCAGTTCCCCGCGCCCCTAAAAACCAGGCCGTCGGTCCAGTGCGGGCCATGGAGGGTTGCTCGCGCAGTTCCCCGCGCCCCTAAAGGCCTCTGGCCGTCGGTCCAGTGCGGGCCGTGGAGGGTTGCTCGCGCAGTTCCCCGCGCCCCTAAAAACCAGGCCGTCGGTCCAGTGCGGGCCATGGAGGGTTGCTCGCGCAGTTCCCCGCGCCCCTAAAAACCAGGCCGTCGGTCCGGTGCGGGTCCGCATGGGCTGAGCGCGCCCGCGCGGCGGAGCCGCACATGTCACAGCCCCGCGCCCCTCAAGTAGCCGCTGCGCGGCATCCTCGGGGCGGCCCGGAGGGGCGCTTTTAGGGGCGCGGGGAACTGCGCGACCAGCCACACACCACCCGCAGACAAACAGGGGCCCGGGGGCGAAGCCCCGGGAAACCCACCCACCCCCCGCACGGGGCCGGGGCGCAGCCCCGAAAGCGGGGTGCAGGGGGCGGAGCCCCCGCAAGGGGGGCCCGGGGGCGCAGCCCCCGGGAAAGCCACCTTCACCCGCCCCCGCCCCCGGAGGGTTTAGGGAAGGGGCGGGGAGGGGCACTCCAACCGGCCGTCCACCCGCCGCACAACCCCCCCACCCCCATCCCGCAACTCCTCCGGCAACAGCGCCTCCGGCGTCCCCTGGTACGTCACCGGCCGCAACCACCGCTCGACCGCAGTCGCCCCCACCGACGTGGACGTCGACGTCGTGGCCGGATACGGCCCCCCGTGGTGCTGAGCCGGCGCCACCGCCACCCCCGTCGGCCACCCATCCACCAGCACCCGCCCCGCCAACCCCGTCAGCTCGGCGAGCAGCAACGCGGCGGCCGACCCCTCGGCCCCCGCCCCCGCCGCCTCCCCCACCGACAGCTGAAGCGTCGCCGTCAGGTTCCCCGGCAACCGCGAGAGCACCGCTCCGATTTCGGACGGGTCCTCATACCGCGCCACCACCGTCACCGGCCCGAAGCACTCCTCCAGCAGCACATCGTGCGGCCCCGAAGACGCCAGCGCGGCCGCCGGCACCGTCAGGAACCCCGCACTCACCGTGTGCTCCCCGCCGGAACCCGGCGTCACCGGCGCCCCGACCCCGTCGAGCCCGGCCCGCTCGGCCACCCCCGCCACGAACGCGTCCCGCATCCGGTGGTCGAGCATCACCCCCGCCTCCGAGTCGCTCACCACCGCCGTGAGCGCCTTCACCAGCGCGTCCCCGCCCGCGCCCGCCGGAGCGAGCACGAACCCGGGCTTGGTGCAGAACTGGCCGACGCCCAGCGTCATCGACGCCCCCAGCCCCGCCCCGATCTCCTCGCCCCGCTCCTCGGCCGCCGCCTCCGTGACCACCACCGGGTTCAGTGAACCCAGCTCGCCGTGGAAGGGGATCGGCACCGGCCGGGCCGCCGCCGCGTCGAAGAGGGCGCGTCCGCCCCGTACCGAACCGGTGAAGCCGGCCGCCGAGACCAGCGGGTGGCGCACCAGCGCGACGCCCGCGTCGAAGCCGTGGACCAGCGCCACCACCTCCTGTGGCAGCCCGACCCGTACCGCCGCCCGCCGCAGCAGCGAGGCGCACAGCTCGGAGGTGGCCGGGTGGGCCGGGTGCGCCTTGACCACGACCGGGCACCCGGCGGCCAGCGCGCTCGCCGTGTCCCCGCCGGGGACGGAGAAGGCGAGCGGGAAGTTGGACGCCGAGTACACCGCGACCACCCCCAGCGGCACCTTCATCCGCCGCAGGTCCGGCCACGGCGGGGTGCGGTCCGGGTCGGCGTGGTCGATGCGCACGTCCAGGAAGGCGCCCTCGTCCACGACGTCCGCGAAGGCCCGCAACTGGGCGGTGGTGCGGGCGAGTTCCCCGGTGAGCCGGACCGGCCCGAGGGCCGTCTCCGCGTCGGCGGCCTCCACCACGTGCTCCGCGGCCTCGTCCAGCAGCTCGGCGGCGGTCCGCAGCAGCGCGGCCCGTACGCCCCGGTCGGCGAGCGCGCCGCGCACCGCCCACGCGGCCCGTACCGCCTCGTCGACCTCCCGCTCGCCCGCCTCCGAAGCGACCTGCTCGCGCGGCTTCCCGGTACGGGGGTCGACACTCCAGACTGGTGCTGTGCTCACCGCGATGTCCTTCCGGTTTCCGGCCCTGCCCGTGGTCCGGGAACGGGACCTTCCTTGGCATCCTTGCCCGTCCTGCTCCACCACCAGGGTTTGTTCGGTATTCTGAACAGCGTTCCTGCTGGTGAATATGCTGGACTCTATTGACGGGCGTTCTGCGTTGGCAAGACGCGCAGGCAAGAAGGGGCGAGGTCGGATGTCGGCTGCCGAGACAGGTGGGGCCCAGGTCAAGTCCGCCGTGCGCACGGTGGAGTTGCTGGAGTACTTCGCGGGGCGCCCCGGAATGCACTCCCTGGCGGCGGTCCAGGAGGCGGTGGGATACCCGAAATCCAGCCTCTACATGCTGCTGCGCACCCTGGTGGAGCTCGGCTGGGTGGAGACCGACGCCACCGGCACGCGGTACGGGATCGGCGTGCGGGCCCTGCTGGTGGGCACCTCGTACATCGACGGCGACGAGGTCGTCGCGGCCGCGCGCCCCACCCTGGACCGGCTCTCCGACGACACCACGGAGACCATCCACCTCGCCCGCCTCGACGGCACCAACGTGGTCTACCTCGCCACCCGCCAGTCCCAGCACTATCTGCGCCCCTTCACCCGCGTCGGCCGCCGGCTGCCCGCGCACTCCACCTCGCTGGGCAAGGCGCTGCTCGCCACCCACAGCGACGAGCAGGTGCGCAAGCTGCTCCCGGAGACCCTCCAGCAGCTGACCGAGCACACCGTCACCGACCGCGAGAAGCTCATCGAGGAGCTGCACCAGATCCGCGAGCAGGGGTACGCGGTGGACCGCGAGGAGAACACGCTGGGCCTGCGCTGCTTCGGCGTCGCGATCCCGTACCGCACGCCCGCGCGCGACGCGATCAGCTGCTCGGTGCCGGTGGCGCGGCTGACCCCGGCGCACGAACAGATGGTCAAGGACGCCCTGTTCGACGCCCGTGACCGGCTCACGCTGGCCACCCGTAGGCTCTGAGGCATGTCTTCAGCCTTCTCCGCGCGGCCCCGTCCGGCCGTCGTCCTGCGCGAGGTGCGGGACGGGGACCTGCCGGTCTTCTTCGGGCACATGAGCGACCCCGAGTCGGTGAGGGTCGCGGCCTTCGCCGCCGAGGACCCCACCGACCGCGCCCGCTTCGACGCCCACTGGGCCCGCCTCCGCGCCTCGGACGACCTGATACGTACGGTGCTCGCCGACGGCGAGGTGGCGGGCCACGCGGCGGTCTACGGCCCGCCGGACCACCGCGAGGTGACGTGCTGGGTGGACCGCGCGCACTGGGGCCGCGGCATCGCCACCGCCGCCCTCTCGGCGCTGGTCGGGCTCGTTCCGCAGCGCCCGCTGCACGCCCGCGCCGCCGCCGACAACACCGGCTCGATCCGGGTGCTCCAGAAGTGCGGCTTCGAGATCGTCGGCCACGACCGGGGCTTCGCCAACGCCCGGGGCGCCGAGATCGACGAGGTCGTCCTCACCCTGGCGCGCTGAACCGCCGCCCGCCGCCCTCCCCTACGCTGTACGGATGATCATCGCCACGCGGCTGCTCGGCCGGACGGCCCGGCTGCGCTGGGTCCATCTGGTGCTGGGCGGCGCGGCGTTGATGCCGTACTTCCTGCTCGGCGCGGTGATCGTCGGGGCGGTCACCGGCGGCGCGGACGTCTACACCACGCTCCCACTCCAACTCGCCGCGTTCGCCTGCGCGTTGCCGATCGCCGCCGTCTCGGCGCTGTTCCCGATCGCCCGCCCGCTGTCGGTGGCGGCGGCCCGGGCGCTGTGCGGGGTGGACCCGGCCGCGCTCGCGGACGGACCGGCCGGCTCGCGGGCGGCCCGGATGCGCACCGCCGGGTGGTTCACGCTCCACATCGGCCTCGGCGGGATCATCAGCGGGATGACGCTCGCGCTGCCGCCGTTCGCCCTGACGCTGATCGTGCTGCCGTTCTTCGCGGCGCTGCGCCACTCCCGACTCGGCCTGCCTCCCCTCGACGACTGGACGGTGCCGCTCGCCGCGCCGGCCGGCCTGGTGGGGCTGCTGGCGCTGGTCTGCTGCGCGGCCGGCTCCGGTGCGCTGCTCGCCCGCTGGGCGCCGAGGCTGCTCGGCCCGACGCCGGCGGACCGGCTGGCGGCGGCCGAGCAGCGGGCGGCGGAGCTGGCCGTGCGCAACCGGCTGGCGCGCGAGCTGCACGACTCGGTGGGCCACGCGCTGAGCGCGGTGACGCTCCAGGCGAGCGCGGCCCGCCGGGTGTTCGACAGCGACCCCGCCTTCGTACGGGAGGCGCTGGCGGCGATCGAGGAGACGACCCGGCGCACGGTCGGTGAACTCGACTCGGTGCTCGGCCTGTTGCGGCAGGGTGACGACGAGGCGGCCGGGTGCGCCGGCCCCGGGCTCACCGGCCTCGACGGGCTGCTGTCCCGTACCGGCGTGAGGGTGTCGTACACGGCGGACGGCGACCTCGCCGCCGTGCCGGAACTGGTCTCGCGCGAGGCGTACCGGATCGTGCAGGAGGGTCTGAGCAACGCCCTGCGGCACGGCGGCGCCGCGCCCGTGGCCCTGCGGATCGCCGTCGGCGGCGAGGAAATGGAGATCGTGATGGAGAACCCCCTGCCCGGTACGGCCCCGGTGGCGCGCCCCGGCGGCGGCCGGGGCCTGCGCGGGATAGCCGAGCGGGCCGCCCTGCTGGGCGGCCGGGCGGAGGCCGGGCCCGAGGACGGCCGGTGGCGGCTCGCCGTCCGCTTCCCGCTGGGGGGTGCGCGATGAGCGCGATCCGGGTGGTGCTCGCGGACGACGAGCGGATGGTGCGCACCGCGCTGCGGGCGATCCTGGAGGCGGAGGCGGACCTGGAGGTCGTGGGCGAGGCCGCGACCGGCGCGCAGGCGGTGTCGGTGGTGCGCGAACTGCGCCCCGACGTGGTCCTGATGGATGTGCGGATGCCCGAGACCGACGGCATCCGCGCCACCGAGCAGATCCTGGCGACGCTCGCCCCGCCGCCGCGGATCGTGGTGGTGACGACCTTCGAGAACGACTCGTACGTGTACGACGCGCTGCGCGCGGGGGCCGCCGGGTTCCTGCTGAAGCGGGTGGCGGCCGAGGAGCTGGTGCAGGCGGTGCGCCTGGTGGCGCGCAGCGACTCGCTGCTCTACCCGTCGGCGGTGCGCGAGCTGGCGGCGCTGCACTCCTCGGCCCGGCCCGCGCCCCCGGCCTGGGCGGCGCGGCTGACCGAGCGCGAGGCGGACGTACTGCGGCTGATGGCGACCGGCCTCTCCAACGCGGAGATCGCGGACCGGTTGAGCGTCGGCCCGGCGACGGCCAAGACGCATGTGGCGTCGGTGCTGGCGAAGACGGGAGCGCGGGACCGCACCCAGGCGGTGATCGCGGCGTACGAGTCGGGGTTCATCACCCCGCGCTGAGGGCGGGGCGGGACATGAGAGCTTCCTGAGAAAACCGCCCATAGGGAACGATTCGCATCACCCGGCTCGTCCCTTCCCTGGGATGAACAAGACGATCAGGCGCGCCGCGGTCCTCTGTCTGCTCATGGTGCTCGCCCTCCTGGGACGGGCCACCTATGTGCAGTTCTACAAAGGCCAGGCCCTCGCGGACGACAAGCTGAACCGGCGGAACACCATCGCGAAGTACGCGAACCCGCTCGGGGACATCATCGTGGCCGGCTCCCCGGTCACCGGATCACAGAGGACGGCGAGCGGCGACCTCGCGTACAAACGCACGTACAAGGACGGTGAGCTGTACGCGGCGGTGACCGGCTTCAGCTCGCAGGTGTACGGGGCGACCCAGCTGGAGGGGATCTACGGCAAGGTGCTCGACGGCACCGACATCCGTATGAAGGACCCGCTCTCGGTGCTCACCGGCGAGCGGGCCCGCGGCGGCAACGTGCTCACCACCATCGACCCGGCGGTGCAGAAGGCCGCCTACCGGGCGCTCGGCAACAAGAAGGGCGCCGCGGTCGCCCTCGACCCGAAGACCGGCCGCGTCCTCGGCATGGTCTCGACGCCGTCGTACGACCCGTCGAAGATCGCCGGTTCGGCGGACGGCGACGCCTGGAAGGCGCTCTCCGAGGACCCGGACAAGCCGATGGTCAACCGGGCGCTGCGGCAGCCGCTGCCGCCGGGGTCGACCTTCAAGCTGGTGGTGGCGGCAGCGGCGCTGGAGAACGGCCTCTATCCGTCGGTGGACACGAGGACCGACAGCCCCAACCCGTACACGCTGCCCGGCACCCGGACCGTGCTGAGCAACGAGAACCCGTCCGCCCCGTGCGAGAACGCCACCATCCGCACGGCGCTCCAGTACTCGTGCAACAACGTCTTCGCGAAGATGGCCGACCAGCTGGGCCAGGACAAGGTCCGCGCGATGGCGGAGAAGTTCGGCTTCAACGACGCGAAGCAGGACGTGCCGGTGCGGGCCTCGGCGAGCGTGTACCCGAAGGGCATGGACCGGGCGCAGACCGCGCTGACGGGCATCGGCCAGTTCGATGTGACGGCCACGCCGCTCCAGATGGCCATGGTGTCGGCCGCCATGGCCAACGATGGAGTCATGGCATCGCCGCATATGGTCTCGCAGGTGACGGACGCGGACGGCACGGCCCTGCAGTCCTACCCGGACAGCGACGGCAAGCGGATCATGTCGTCGGACACCGCGCGCCAGCTGCGCGCCGCGATGGTGACGGTCGTCGAGGACGGCACCGGCTCCAACGCCAAGGTGAGCGGCGCCGAGGTCGGCGGCAAGACGGGCACGGCCCAGCACGGGGTGGGCAACTCCAAGACGCCGTACGCCTGGTTCACGTCGTACGCGAAGGACTCCTCCAGCGGCAAGGAGGTGGCGGTGGCCGTGCTCATCGAGGACTCGGGCGCGGCGCGCTCGGAGGTGAGCGGCAACGGCCTGGCGGCGCCGGTGGCGCAGAAGATGATGCGGGCGGCGCTGGGCTCGTCGTAGGGCATCGGCGGGAGCGGGAACAGGGCGTTCGCCGGATCCGCCGGGCCCGCCTCACAGGCCAGATTGACGCCCGTGAAGACGAGGACGGTGGAGAGGGCGGGCCGGACCGGCCCCCTGGTACGGGTGCTGACGGACCGCAACGCGGGGCTGTATCTGACCGGGGTGGTGGTGTCCGGGTTCGGGTCGTCGGCGATGTGGCTGACGGCCGGGATCTGGGCCAGGTCGCTGACCGGCTCCCCTTAGGGGGTGCGGCCGCTGCACCCCGCTGGTCTTTAGGGGCGCGGGGCTGTGACATGTGCGGCTCCGCCGCGTGGGCGCGCTCAGCCCACACCGGCCACGCACCCGACCACCGGCCGGGCTTTTAGGGGCGCGGCGCGGGGCTGTGACATGTGCGGATCCGCCGCGTGGGCGCGCGCAACCCAGCACGGTCCGCAGACAAAGAGGGGGCCGGGGGCGGAGCCCCGGGGAGCCGCGCCTCGGTCGCTGCTCGGCCGCCCGGCCAGGGACTTCGGGAAGGGGCGGGGTGGGGGTCAACCCACCGCGCCCGACCGCCGCACACACACCAAGTCCTCCCCCGACGCCAACCCCGCGTGATACAGCCGCACCTCCGTCGCCCCGGCAGCAGCCGCCCGCGCCACATCCTCCCCCAGCCTCCCCGGCGCACCCCCCATCCCCGACACCACCACGAAGTTCGCCGCAAGCACCCGACCCGCCGCGTCCGCGTGCGCCGCGAACGGCCGCAACAGGTCCGGGCGGCCGTCGGCGCAGGGCACCACCACCCCGTCGGCCAGCCCGAACACCCCCGCCGGGTCCACCCCCACGTTCGCCCCGCACCGGTGCACCCCGGGATCCGCGTGCAGCAGCACCTGGAAACCGGGGTCCGCCGCACCCCGCACAGCCGCGACCACCCCCTCCTGGAGGCCGCGCGCCACCGCGCCCCGGTAGCCGACCGTCGCCTCCAGCAGCTTCTCCCCGCCCGTACACGCGCCCCCGCCCCACACCGGCTCCAGCGCCGCCCGCACCTCCCCCGCCAGCTGTTCCGCGTCCAGACCCCACTCCCCGTACCCCTGGCGGCACGAGCCGCAGAAGCACAGGGACATCAGGTACTGGGCCGTGTCGTCCAGCGTCACCCCCGCGATCTTGTCGTGGGCGTGCAGGTGCGCGAGGCCGTACCAGCCGCAGGACTCGAGTTCCGTCCCACGCGCCCCCGGCCGTACCGCCGCCTCCGCCGCCAGGGCGACCAGGTACGCGCGCACCTCCGGCCGCGCTATGCACGGCGCCCATGGGTAGCGGTCGCCGTACGCGTTGACCACCGACGTCTCGGGGTGCTCCGCGCCGAGGCGGGAGTTGTGGGCGAGAACGACCCAGGAGTGGACGTCGAGGCCGGCCGCCGCGAGCGCCTCGGCGGCCTCGCCGTACGCGTCCCCGGGCGCCCACCGCCCGGCCGCGTAGGGCCGCAAGACGCTGCCCGACCAGCGCCGTTCGTCGACCGGGTACAGGACCGCCGCGTGCTCGGCCGTGACCACCCGGTGGCGCGGGTGATGCGGGGTGAGAGCCCGGGTCGAGTGGTAGGCGGCGGCGAGTGTGACCTGCCCGACCCCGAGGGCGGCGATCCGCGCGGGCGCGTCCGGGTCGCCGATCACGTCCCAGGGGTAGAGGAAGGCGGATGCCCTCACGCGCCGGCCCCGTCCCGCCCGACCGGCTCCCCTTCGCCGTCCGTCAGCAGCGCCCGCCCCCGCTCGATCAGCGCGGCCAGCTGCTTGACGTGCGCCGCGTCGGGCTCGCTCAGCGGCGGCCGCACCTCACCGACCTCCAGACCGGCCAGCCGTACGCCCGCCTTGACCAGCGAAACGGCGTATCCGCGGCCCTGGTTGCGCAGCTCGACGAGCGGCACGTAGAAGCCGTCCAGGAGGCGGTTCACGGTGGCGTCGTCGCCGGTGGTGAGCGCGCGGTGGAAGGCGAGCGCGATGTCCGGGGCGAAGCAGAAGACCGCCGACGAGTAGAGCGCGACGCCGATGCCCCGGTAGGCGAGGCCGGTGAGCTCGGCCGTGGGCAGGCCGTTGAAGTAGAGGAACGCGCGGTCCGGCTCCTCGCGGCGGACCGTGCTGACGATCCGCTGCATCAGGTCGAGGTCCCCGACGCCGTCCTTGAGGCCGATGATCCCGTCCACCCGGGCGAGTTCGACGGCGGTGGCGGGCGTGAGGACCGCGCTGTCGCGCTGGTAGACGATGACGTCGAGGGAGGTGGCGGCGGCGAGCTCGGTGTAGTGGCGCAGCAGCCCCTCCTGGTCGGCGACGACGAGGTACGGCGGCATGGCGAGCAGTCCGTCGGCGCCCGCGTCCTCGGCGAGCCGCGCGAACCGGATCGCGAGGGCCGTCCCGTACCCCGCACCGGCCACCACCGGGACCTGACCCCCGGCTTCCTCCACGGCGGCGGCCACGCAGGCCTGGAACTCCTCCGGGGTGAGCGCGTGGAACTCGCCCGTCCCGCAGCAGGCGAACACGGCGGCCGCGCCCGCGTCGATGCCGCTCCTGACGTGCGCGCGCAAGGCGTCGAGGTCGAGGCCGCCGTCCGGCCCGAACGGGGTGACGGGAAAGAAGAGGAGCCCGTCCAGGCGGGCGGCGAGCGGGGCTGTGTTCTTGGGCGTCACGGGCGCTCCCAGGGCAAGGCCGTTGTGCACAATTCTGATTGACGTCTATATTTCTGAACGCCGCCACGCTAAGGCAGCCCTGCGACGACGGTCAAGACGCGCAACCCGGGCGCACGGGTGGTTCCGTACGAGTGACACCCCTGCCGCCATGGCGTCGGCAGGCTCTCCGTGCCGCACTTGACGAGCCAGGAGACCGCTCCCTAGCGTGTCCATGCACCTATCCATGCATATGAATGACATCCATGAGGGTGTCCAGTCGGCCGCCCGCTCCGCCGCACGGCCGCCCCTCCCGCCCGTCCCGTCCGCGCACCGAGGAGACCCCCATGCCCGCTCCCCGCACCGTCCTGCTCACCGGCGCCGCCGGCGGACTCGGCACCCTGATGCGCGGGCTGCTCCCGGCGTACGGCTACGACCTGCGCCTTCTCGACGCACGGGCCATCCCTGGGGAGCCGGACGCGATCACCGCCGACCTCGGGGACCGGGGCGCGCTGCGGGAGGCGGTCCGGGGCGTCGACGCGGTGCTGCACCTCGCGGGCATCTCGCTGGAGTCCACCTTCGACAAGATCCTTCGGGCCAACATCGAGGGCACGTACCACCTCTACGAGGCCGCGCGCGAGGAGGGCGTCGCGCGCGTGGTCTTCGCCTCCTCCAACCACGCGGTCGGCTTCACCCCGCGCCCGCGCGGTGGGGCGCCGCTGGCGCCTCAGGCCCTGATCCCGGTCGACACCCCCCGCCGCCCCGACACCCTCTACGGCCTCTCCAAGTCGTTCGGCGAGGACCTGGCCCAGTTCTACTGGGACAAGTACGGCCTGGAGAGCGTCTCGGTGCGGATCGGCTCCTGCTTCATGGAACCCACTTCGGTACGGATGCTCTCGGTCTGGATGAGCCCCGGCGACGGCGCCCGGCTCTTCCACGCGGCCCTCACCGCCGAAGGCGTCGGCCACACCGTCGTCTACGGCTCCTCCGCCAACACCCGGCTGTGGTGGGACCTCTCGTCGGCGCGGGCGCTCGGGTACGAGCCGCAGGACGACTCCGAGCAGTACGCCGAGAAGCTGGTCGCCGAGCAGGGCGAGCTCGACCCGGGCAACCCGGACCACGACCGCCTCGGCGGCCACTTCACCACCAACCCGCCGGTGTGGCCGTACTGAACCGGAACGGCCGGATCCACGGATCCACGGATCCACGGATCCACGGCCTTCCACGAATTGGCGGGACATTCAAGGAACCGTAAAGCCGCCCCGCTCGTTTCCGGGGCATGACCGCAATGACACCTGGCTCGAACCTTCCGCTCCCGGCCGCCCGCGTGGCGGTGGACGTCGCCGCTCCGGTGCGGCTCGACGTGTCGGGCCTGTTGCTCACCGCCGACGGCAAGGTGCGCTCGGACGACGACTTCATCTTCTACAACCAGCCCTCGGGCCCCGGCGTCAGCTACCGGTCCGGCGGCGGCACCGCGCCGGACGCGATCGTGGTGGACACGACGGCGGTGCCGCCCGGCATCGAGAAGATCGTCGTCACCGCCAGCCCCGACGCCGCGGGCCAGACCTTCCAGGGCATCGAGCCCACCGCCACCCTGCGCAACGCCGACGACGGCAGTGTGATCGCCACGTTCACCCCGCCGCAGCTGGGCAGCGAGACCGCGCTGGTCGTCATGGAGGTCTATCTGCGCGGCGGCGCCTGGAAGGCCCGCGCGGTCGGCCAGGGGTACGCGAACGGGCTGGCGGGCATCGCCACCGACTTCGGCGTCTCGGTCGAGGAGGAACCGCAGGCCGCGGCCCCTGCCCCGGTGGCTCCGGCGGCCCCGGTGGCCCCCGTGGCCGCGCCCCCGATGCCCGCCGCTCCCCCGGCCCCGGCCGCGCCGGCCGCCGCGTCGAGCGGGAAGATCAACCTGGACAAGGGCCGGGTCAGCCTCCAGAAGAACCAGACGGTGTCGCTGGTCAAGGGCGGCCGCCCGCTGCTCTCCCAGGTCAAGATGGGCCTGGGCTGGGAGCCCGCGTTCCGCGGCAAGGACATCGACCTGGACGCCTCGGTGATCGCGTACGGGCCGCAGCGCAACCACCTGGACAGCTGCTACTTCGGCAAGCTCTCGATCCTGGGCGGCGCCATCAAGCACTCCGGCGACAACCTCACGGGCGAGGGCGCGGGTGACGACGAGGTGATCGTGGTCGACCTGGGCCGCATCCCGGCGGAGGCGACGGGCCTGGTCTTCACGGTGAACTCGTTCTCCGGCCAGAAGTTCACCGAGGTCGCCAAGGCGTACTGCCGGCTGATCGACGCGGCGACCGGCGAGGAGCTGGTCCGCTTCGACCTGACCACTGCCGAGCCGCAGACCGGGGTGATGATGGCCAAGTTGATCAAGCAGTTCTCCGGCGAGTGGGAGATGACGGCGCTGGGGAACTTCGTGAAGTCCCGGACGGTGCGCGGAATGGTGAAGCCGTCGGCCGAGGCGCTCTGACCGCCGGAGGGCGACGATGGATGAGCCCTTGTTGAAACCCCACAACCCCTCCTGGACAAATCGATCTCATCACCTGCTCCCCGCGCCCGCCCGCGGCTGGCAGGGTCGAGGGCATGAACGATCATGAAGAGGTAGTGGTGACCGGGCTGGGCGCGATCACCCCGCTCGGTACGGACGCCCCGTCCACCTGGTCCGGTCTGCTCACCGGCAAGTCCGGCGTGTCCCTGCTCACCGAGGAGTGGGCGCCTGACCTGCCGGTCCGGGTCGCGGCGGGGCTGCCCGTCGACCCAGTCTCACTGCTCGACCGGGTGGAGGCGCGGCGCCTTGACCGATGTGAACAACTCGCCCTGATCAGCTCCCGCGAGGCCTGGCGGGACGCGGGCACCCCCGAGGTGGAGCCCGAGCGGCTGGCGGTGGTGATCGGCACCGGTACCGGTGGTGTGCTGACCACGCTGGGCCAGGACGACACGTACGAGAAGGGCGGCGCGCGCAGGCTCTCGCCGTACGCCGTGCCGATGCTGATGCCCAACGGCCCGGCGGCCTGGGTCTCCATGGAACTGGGCGCGCGGGGCGGGGCGCGCACGCCCGTGAGCGCCTGCGCGTCCGGGGCCGAGGCCATCGCGATGGGGCTCGACCTCATCCGCGCCGGGCGGGCCGACGTGGTGGTCGCGGGCGGCACGGAGGCCTGTCTGCACCCGTTCACGCTCGCCGCGTTCGCGCAGATGAAGGCGCTGTCGCCGCGGGAGCACGACCCCGAGACGGTGTCGCGGCCGTTCGACGCGGACCGCAGCGGGTTCGTGATGGGCGAGGGCGCGGGCGTACTGGTCCTGGAGCGGGCCTCCTTCGCGCGGGCGCGGCGGGCGCGGGTGTACGGGGCGGTGGCGGGGGCGGCCGTGACCTCCAGCGCCGACCACATCACCGCCTCGGACGTGGCGGGGCAGGTCCGGGCGATCGAAACGGCGCTGCGGGACGCCGATGTGAGCCCCGCCGACATCGGCGTGGTGCACGCGCACGCCACGTCGACGCCGTCGGGCGATCTGGCCGAGGCGGAGGCGGTGGCGCGGGCGATCGGCACGCACGCGGCCGTCACCGCGACGAAGTCCATGACCGGCCATATGCTCGGCGCGTCCGGGGCGGTGGGGGCGATGGCGGCCCTGCTCACCCTCCACGACGGCACGGTCCCGGCCACGCGCAACCTGGACCGGCGGGATCCGGCGGTGGAGCTGGATGTGGTGGCGGGCGCGAACCGTACTGGGGCGTGGGATGCGGCGCTCGCGAACTCCTTCGGGTTCGGGGGGCACAACGTGAGCCTGGTCCTGAGGCGGACGGCGGCGTGATGCGTTTCCCCACCCCGCCCGTTCCCTGAAGCCCTCAGCCGGGCGGCTGTCGTTCGGCTGAGGCCGGCGGGGCCGATCGCGCCCACGCGGCGGAGCCGCACGCGCCAGCCCCGCGCCCCTTCTTGGCCCGGTTTTCGCCTGCGGGCCGGCGGGGCTGGTCGCTCCCACGCGGCGGCGCCGCACATGTCACAGCCCCGCGCCCCTTCTTGGCCCGGCATCCGTCTGCGGGCCGTGGAGGGTGGCTCGCGCAGTTCCCCGCGCCCCTAAGTGGTCGACGGTCGAAGTCCTTCGGGGGTTGACTCAGGAGCCGCTGTCGCGTCTGGCAGTCGGTCAGATCCCGGGCAGGGCGAGGTAGAGGCTGCGGGCGTAGTCCAGGGCGTCCTCGGGGGTGCCGGCGCATCGCTGCGATGCGCCAGGCGGGGGCGGCCCGGCCAGGTGGGCCGGACCGCTGGGCAGGGTGGCTCACACCTGTGCCATGCCGCCGTCCGCGAAGAGTTCGACGCCGGTGATGAAGCTGGAGGCGTCGCTGGAGAGGAAGACCGCGGCCTTCCCCATCTCGCGCGGGTCGGCGATCCGTCCGGTCGGGTTGCCCTCTCCCATGGTCTTGACGGCGGTGTCGACGTGGTCGGCTCCCTGGGCCATCGCCAGTGCGCTGCGCAGGGAGTCGGTGTCGACCGCGCCGGGGCTGAGGATGTTCATTCGGATGCCCGATCCCTTGGTGTCCTGGATCCAGGCCCGGATGAAGTTGCGTACCGCGGCCTTCGAGCCGCCGTACAGGCTCATCCCGCGCGGCGGTTGGATGGACGCCGTGGAGCCGATGATGACGACGGTGCCGCCGGGCGGCAGCAGCGCGAGCGCGGGCTGAACGGTGAAGAGGACGCCCTTGGCATTGACGTTGAAGGTCCGGTCGAATTGCTCCTCGGTGATGGCGCCGAGCGGGGCGTGCGCGCCGATCCCGGCGTTGGCCACGACCGCGTCGAGTCGCCCGTGACTCTCCTTCACCTGTCGGTACGCGGCCTCCATGTCCGCGAGCTTGGTGACATCGGCCACGATCCCCGAGCAGTTCGGCCCGATCGCCGCGACCGCCTCGTCGAGCGCCTCTTGGTGCAGGTCGGTGATGACCACGCGGGCGCCGTTGGCAACGAACTCCTGGGCGATGCCCAGGCCGACCCCGGACGCGCCGCCCGTGACGACGGCGACCTTTTCTACGAGTGAGAGACTCATCTTCTTCTCCTCTGAATGACTGGATTGCCATGTGCTGCGTTCGCAGCGGGAGTCGTGCGGATGTGAAAGCCCAGGGCGTGAAGGGGCTGGGGCTGGTGACCTACCCGTTGTTCCCGGGACTGGCGGCCGGGGCCGGGCTACGTCGGGAATGCGGGACGGAGGCACGCATCCGCTCGTGTGCGGCGGATGCGGGCCTGCATGCCCTAGGGCCTGTCGTCAAATTCCCGTCTGTCCGGCGGGCGACGACGGGAATTTGACGACAGGCCCTAGAGTGGAAGTGGAGGCTCCTCCAGTTCCCTCACTGTAAGTGGAGGCGTCGCCGGTTAGCAAGCCCGGGACGACAGGAGACCGCGAATGGCCAGAGAGACAGGGCGCCCGCTACGGGCCGACGCGCAGCGCAACCGGGACAAGATCCTCTCGGCCGCGGTGCGCGTCTTCGCCGAAGAGGGACTGGATGCGCACCTGGAGCGCATCGCCAAGGAGGCCGGCGTCGGCTCCGGCACGCTCTACCGCAACTTCCCCACCCGGGAGGTCCTCATCGAGGCCGCCTACCGCAACGAGCTGATCCGGCTGTGCGACGCGGCCCCCGACCTGCTGGCCGCGCTGGCCCCGCGCGAGGCCCTGCGCTCCTGGACGGGCCGCTTCATCGACTACGCGACCGCCAAGCTCGGCATGGCCGACGCCCTGCGCGCCCTCGTCGAATCCGGCGTCAACCCCTACGCCCAGAGCCACGAGATGATGATGGCCGCCCTGACCTCGCTCCTGACCGCCGGCGTCGAAGCTGGCACCATCCGCTCCGACATCAGCGCCACCGACATGTTCGCCGCCCTGACCGGCATCGCCCTCACCTCGGGAAAGCCGGAGCAGCGAGAGCAGGCCGAACGCCTCCTCGACCTCACCCTGGACGGCCTGAGCACCGACCGGCGCTGACAGGCGGCGGGACCCAAGATCTCATTGCTTCCGGGAGAGCCCCACTCGCCGACCCGGTCGAACAGGGCGGAGGAGCAGGACTGCATCCGGGTTGCTCGCGCCCACGCGGCGGCGCCGCACATGTCACAGCCCCGCGCCCCTGAAGGCTTGGCCGGTAGTCAGGTGCGGGTCCGCATGGGCTGAGCGCGCCCACGCGGCGGAGCCGCACATATCACAGCCCCGCGCCCCTCAAGTAGCCGCTGCGCGGCATCCTCGGGGCGGCCCGGAGGGGCGCTTTTAGGGGCGCGGGGAACTGCGCGACCAGCCACACACCACCCGCAGACAAACAGGGGCCCGGGGGCGAAGCCCCGGGAAACCCACCCACCCCCCCCGCACGGGGCCGGGGCGAAGCCCCGAAAGCGGGGTGCAGGGGCCGCAGGCCCCGCAAACGGGGGCCGGGGGCGCGGCCCCCGGGAGAACCGCCTCAGCCCACCCCCACCCCCCGCACGGGGCCCTCGGCGGAGCGGCGCATCTCACAGCGGGGAAGGGGGTGAGGCGCAACCGCCCGTGGGGGCCGGGGCGTCGCACATCGTGACGGTCACGGGGCAAGCCACAGGGGCAAAGGGGAGGTGCCGTGCGCGAGATCGGCGGGTATCAGCTCGTCGCGCTGCTCGGCGACGGCGAAACGGGCCAGGTACACCTGGCCCGCACCGCCTCCGGCCAACTCGTCGCGCTGAAGACCGTGCACCCGCACCTCGCCGCCGACCCCCGCTACAGAGCGCGCTTGCGCCGCGAGTTCGCGGCGGCCACGGCGGTGGACGACCCGTACACCGCCGGGGTGCTCGCGGCCGACCCTGACGCCGAACCCCCGTGGCTGGCCACGGCGTACGCCGCCGGCCCCGCCCTCTCCGAGGCCGTCTCCGCGCTCGGCCCCCTCGGCCCGAGCCGGCTCGCCGCGCTCGGCGCCCTGCTGGCGGAGGCGCTGGCCGCCGTACACGCCGCGCACCTCGTCCACCGCGACCTCAAGCCCGCCAACGTGATCGTCACCCGCGACGGGCCCAAGGTCATCGACTTCGGCATCGCCAAGGGGGCCGCGGAAGGAGCGGACGGCGCGGAAGCAGCGGACGGCGCGGATGGCTCGGACGGGCCAGGAGGACCCGGAGGGCCAGGAGGAGCCGCGCTCCCCGACTCCGGCGAGACCCTCGTCTCCCCCGGCTTCACCGCCCCCGAACAGCTCGCCCGCGAGGGCGAACCCGGCCCGCCCGCCGACGTGTTCGCGCTCGGCGGCCTCCTCGCGCTCTGCGCCACCGGCCGCAACCCGTTCGGCGCGGGCCGCGCCCCGCAGGTCCTGTACCGCACGCTCCACGAGGAGCCGGACCTCGACGGCGTACCGGGCGACGACTGGCGGGAGTTCCTCGGGCGGTGTCTGGCCCGCGAGCCCGCCGCCCGGCCCGCCGTCGCCGAGGTCCTGGCGTGGTGCGCGGCGCGCGGCGCGCCCGAGCCCTGGTGGGAGCAGGAGCCGGTCACCGGGCTGATACTCCAGCACGAGGAAGCCACCGCCGAGTTGATCGAGGCGGCGGCGACGGTGCCCCTGCCGTCCCCGGCCGCTCCGGCCGCACCCGCCTCCCGGCGCCGCTTCCTGCTCTGGTCCGCCTCCGGCGCCGTCGCCGCCGCCTCGCTCTCCACCGCCGTCGCGCTCCCCACGGACAGCGGGGGCCCAGGAGGCGGCGAGCGGCCTTCCGCCACCCCCTGGCCGCGCGGCCGCACCCTGTGGACCCGCGACCTCGGCCCCAACCGGCAGGGCACCGCTCTGATCCGCCACGGCGACGCCCTCTACGTCCACGACAGCGCCTCCCTCACCCGCCTCGACCCCGCCACCGGCGCCGTCCGCTGGCAGCGGGACGCCCAGGGCGTCAGCCAGGTCGTGCCGCACGGCACGGACCTCCTCCACCTCGTACGCACCGGGCTCTCCGGCGCCCCGGCCCTCGCCGCCCTTGACTCCGCCACCGGCGAGACCCGCTGGGAGACCCGCGATCCGCGCCTCGAAGGGCTGCGGCCGCGCACCTCGCTCCTGCCCGACGAGGTCGAACAGGAAGGCTCCCAGGGCATGCTGGCGCTCGGAGACCGGGTCGCGTGCCTCGTCACGTACGAGCGGTACGACACCGACCGGGCGCGACGCACCGCGCGCAAGCGGCCCTGGCGGGCCTACGGCTACGACCCCGCGACCGGCGAGGGGCTCTGGTACCACGAGGGGACGGCCGCGGGGGTGACGGCGGTGCGGCACGCTGGCGGGCGGTTCGCGGTCGCCGCGTCCGTCCACGCCCAGTCGGACTCGCCCGAGCAGCTCAGGGCCCGGGCGGGGGACCCGCTGCACGTGCTGCGGGCCTCCGACGGCCGCCCGGAGACGACCGTGGTGGGCGGGGCGCTGCGGCCGGACGCCCAGCCGGGGGCCACCGGCACGGGCTACTTCGCGCTCGGCGAGGCGGTCAGCGCCGTCGATCTGGCGGCCCGGACCACTCTGTGGTCCCGGGGCGTCACCGGCTCGGTGTCCGTGACGCCGACGGCCACCGGCGGCCTGGTGCACGCCGGTTCGCCCTCCGAGGTGAGCGCCATGGACGCGGCCACCGGCCGGACCCGCTGGCTGCGTACGGACGTCCGGCGGCTCACCGAGGACCCGCCCGCGCCGCCGCTGCTCTCCGAGGGGCGGCTGTACGTCACCGGTCCTGAGCCGGGCAGTGACCGACTCGCCCTGAGCGGCCCGGCATGGGGGCTGCACGCGCTCGACCCGGAGACGGGGAAACTGGTGTGGGCGGTGCCGTTCGAGGGCCGCGACAAGCTGAGCGGGAGCGCGGGAGGCGGGCTGGTGCACGTGTGCGCCGGGTCGGTCCTCACCACCTTCCACGGCCCGGACGGCGCCGCCTGACGGACCCGCTGCCCGCCTCGGAGCGGGCTGGTACGCCCGTATCGGCAAGGCGTCGACACGGGCGTACGACAGACCTACGGTCTAGCGAGGCTGACGGCGCCAGGGGCCGGTGATGGCGAGCATGATGCCCGGCTCCTGGATGTTCGCGAACAGGGTGCGCCCGTCGGGTGAGAAGGTCACCCCGGTGAACTCGCTGTACTCCGGCTCCTGTTCGGTGCCCTGGTTGAGCTCGTTGCGGGCGATGGGGTACGTACGGCCGGAGTCGGTGGCGCCGAAGAGGTGCTGGACGCCCTCGCCGTCCTCGGCGATGACCAGACCGCCGTACGGCGAGACGGTGATGTTGTCCGGGCCGTCGAAGGCGCCGTCCTGACCGGGCGCGGGGTTGACGCCGAGCAGCACCTTGAGGGTGAGGGTGCGGCGGCGCGGGTCGTAGAACCACACCTGGCCGTCGTGCCGGCCCGGGGACTCCTCGCGGGCGTACGAGGAGACGATGTACGCGCCACCGTCGCCCCACCACATGCCCTCCAGCTTGCGGGCGCGGGTGACGTCTCCGGCCGCGAACTGCTTGCGTACGGAGGTGGTGCGGGCGTCGCGGTCGGGCACGTCGACCCAGTCGACCCCGTACACGGTGCCGATCCGGGTGGCGCGGGAGAGGTCGTCGACGAACCGGCCGCCCGCGTCGTAGCACTTGGGGGCCTGGAGCACCCCGGCGTCGTCGGCCAGGGTGCGCAGGCGGCCGCGGCCGTGCTTGAAGCCGTGCGGCGGGGTCCAGCGGTAGAGCAGGCCGTTGGGGCCGGAGGCGTCCTCGGTGAGGTAGAGGTGACCGCGCCGGGGGTCGACGACGACGGCCTCGTGGGCGTACCGGCCGAGCGCCTTGAGGGGCTTGGGGGAGCGGTTGGCGCGCCGGTCGTAGGGGTCGACCTCGAAGACATAGCCGTGGTCCATGGTCATCCCGTTGGAGCCGGCCTTGTCCTCGGTCTCCTCGCAGGTCAGCCAGGTGCCCCACGGGGTGGCGCCGCCCGCGCAGTTGGTGGAGGTCCCGGCGATGCCGACCCACTCCGCGACCGGGCCTCCGTGTGCGTGCACCTCGACGACGGTGCAGCCGCCGGACGCGGCCGGGTCGTACACCAGGCCCTCGGTGAGCGGCACCGGGTGCGGCCAGTTCTTGCGCGGGCCCTTCAGCTCGTGGTTGTTGACGAGCAGGGTGACCCCGCGCGGCCCCTCGAAGGCGGCGGTGCCGTCGTGGTTGGACGGGGTGGTCTCGCCGGACTCCAGCTTGGTGACGCCGCTGTGGGTGACGATCCGGTACGAGAAGCCCTTCGGCAGCGCGAGTATGCCCTTGGGGTCGGGCAGCAGCGGGCCGTAGCCCGGCTCGTGGTGCCCGTGCCCGTGCTCGGCGCCGTACGCGTCGTCGGCGGCCAGCGCGCCGGGCGCCGTGGCCAGTGCGCCGACGGATCCGGTGAGGGCGACCCCGGCACCGGTGAGGGCGGAGTTCCTGGCGAACTCCCTGCGGCTGAGCGACATCGCGGGTCTCCTGACGGGGGGTTGCGGGCGGGGGGCGCGCCCAGGGTCCCGGGGACGGGCGAACACCGCAATAACACGGGGTGTCGCCCATCCCAACTCCCGCGCCCCGCGAGGCCGCCGTCCGCCCTGCGGCCCGGTGGGGGTTGCTCGCGCCCGCGCGGCGGAGCCGCATATGTCACAGCCCCGCGCCCCTTGAATGCCGCTGCGCGGCATCCCCCTGGGCGCCCCGCAGGGGCGCATCCAGGGGCGCGGGGAACTGTGCGACCAGCCGCCACTCAGCCGCAGACAAAGACCGGGCTAAAAGGGGCGCAGCCGAACAGCCGCATCCCCAGGGCTACGCCCGCGAGCGGGCCTTGAACGCCGCCTTGCGGGCCTCCTTCGCCGCCTTCTTGTCCGGGTGCAGCCGTCCCATCGCCTCCAGGACGTCCGCCGTCGCCGGGTGGTCGACCCGCCACGCCGCGTCGAAGAAGCCGCTGTGCTGGCCGACCAGGCCCTCCACCAGGCCCTGGAGCTCTTCCAGGTCCCCGTCCACCGCCAGCTGCGCGGCGATCGTGTCCACCGCGAGCCAGAACACCATCGCCTCCGGCGGCGCGGGAACGTCCGCCGCCCCGCGCTCGGCGAGCCACACCCGGGCGAGGCCGCCCAGCTCCGCGTCGTCCAGGACCTCGCGCAGCGCGGGCTCGGCCTCGGCGCCGGTGAGGGCGAGCGCCTGCTGGCAGTGCAGCCGGCGCAGCGGGCCGCGCTCGTCCGAGCCACGGGCCGCCGCCAGCAACTCCCGTACGGCGGCGGGAAGTTCATGACGCTCAAGCCACTGCTCGGTCTCGGCGCGGGCGGCCGCCTCCGGGTAGTACGCGATGCCGTCGAGCAGCACGTCCGCGCCCTTGTCCGCGAGGTCGCCGACGGCCGGGGCCTCCACGCCCGCCTCCAGCATCCGGGCCCGTACGCCGTAGAGGCCGAGCGGGGTGAGGCGGACCATGCCGTACCGGGCGACGTCCTCGTCGTCGACGGGCGGCGCGGGCTCCTCGCCCTCCTCGGCCATCAGGGCCTCGTCCACCGGCCGGTACTCCACCAGGCCGATCGGCTCAAGGAGCCGGAACTGGTCGTCGAGGCGCATCATCGCGTCCGACACCTGCTCCAGGATGTCGTCGGTGGGCTCCCCCATGTCGTCGGGGACGATCATCGACGCGGCGAGCGCGGGCAGCGGCACCGGGCCCTCGCCCGCGCCGCCCTCGGTCACGGTCAGCAGATACAGGTTGCCGAGCACGCCCTCCAGGAAGTCCGCCTCCGCCTGCGGGTCCCAGTCGAGCCGGTCGAAGTCGAGCTCGCCGTCGTCCCCGATGAGGTCGGCGAAGTCATCGAGCACGGGGGCGGTCGCGTCCGCGAAGACCGCGTCGAACGCGTCCAGCCAGGTGGTGAGGACGTCCTGCGGGGAGCCCGAGGTGAGCAGGGCGAGGGCGTCGCCCTGCGTGGCCGTGCCCTCCCCGTCCTCCTCGTCGGCGTCCTGGACGTCCACGAGGCCCGCGTCGACGGCGATCCGCCACGCCTCGCTCGCGTCCGCCGCACCGTCGTCGTCGGGGGTGAGGTCCAGCGCCGCGGCGGCCGCGGGCAGTTGCTCCTCGACGAGCTCGCCCCCGGCGCCGACCCGGGTGCCGGGCCCGGCCCAGCGGGCGAGCCGGGCCGCGCGGGCGAGCAGCGGGGCGGCGAGCGCCGCCCGGGCGAGTTCGGCCTCGGAGTGCAGCCGCACCGGCGGCAGGGTGGGGCGGTCTCCGGACATCTGTGTCGTACTCCTCGGGCGAAGCGATGTGATTCGAGAGACACCCAGCGTAGACGTATTTCGGCGGGTATCGCCGCGCCCGGCCAGGGCCGGGGGCGGGCCGCACGGCGGGTTCCGGCCGGGGAGGCGGCGGTTGCGTACGGGAATCGACGGGCGGTGCCCGGCCTCCCCCGGCAGCCGGTTCATCCGGCCGTCGGATTCCGGCCACCCGGCGACCCTTGACAACTGCCCCGCCCAGCCAAGAGATTGACGCGCGTAGAACTTGCTGCACACCTGAGCAGCACCGCACCCGCACGTGCACCGATTCCCTCATCCTCCGGAGTTCTTTGATGCCCGTTCCGAGATCCGCCGCCGTCTCCGCCGTCGTCGCCGCAGCGCTGGGCGCCGGTCTGCTCGCCGCCGGCTCGTCGGCGGCCGCCGACCCGACCGCCGCAGCCCCGGCCCGCATCCACGACATCCAGGGCACGACCCGCACCTCGCCGCTGGCCGGCCAGCAGGTCACGGAGGTGCCGGGCGTCGTCACGGGCGTACGGACGTACGGCTCCTCGAAGGGCTTCTGGTTCCAGGACACCGCACCGGATGACAACCCGGCCACCAGTGAGGGCGTCTTCGTCTTCACCAGCGCCACCCCGAAGGTGGCCGTCGGTGACGCGGTGACGGTCTCCGGCACGGTCACCGAGTACGTCCCGGGCGGCCTCTCCTCCGGCAACCAGTCGCTGACCCAGATATCGAAGCCGACCGTGACGGTCGTCTCCTCGGGCAACGCGCTGCCCGCCCCGGTCGCGGTGACGGCCCGTACCGTCCCCGGCCGCTACACCCCGGCGGGCGACCCGGCCGCCGGCAACAGCGTCAACGGCCTGACCCTGCAGCCGAAGAAGTACGCCCTGGACTACTACGAGTCCCTGGAGGGCATGAACGTCCGCATCGGCACCTCGCGGATCGTGGGCGCCACCGACCCGTACAGCGAGCTGTGGGTCACCGTGAAGCCGCACGAGAACCGCACCAGGCGGGGCGGTTCGCTGTACGCGTCGTACGACGACCAGAACACCGGCCGCCTCCAGATCCAGAGCCTGGTGCCGGCCGCGCAGCAGCCCTTCCCCAAGGCGAACGTCGGCGACACGCTGACCGGCGCCACCGAAGGGCCGCTGGACTTCAACCAGTTCGGCGGCTACACGATCACCGCGCGCACGCTCGGCACGGTCAAGGACAACGGTCTGAAGCGCGAGACCACGCGCAAGCAGCGCACCGGCGAGCTCGCGGTCGCCACGTACAACGTGGAGAACCTGGACCCGACCGACCCGCAGGCCAAGTTCGACGCGCTGGCCGACGGCGTGGTCACCCACCTCGCGTCGCCCGACATCGTGACCCTGGAGGAGATCCAGGACAACAACGGCGCCAAGAACGACGGCACGGTCGACGCGTCCGCCACCATCAAGAAGTTCACGGACGCGATCGTCGCCAAGGGCGGCCCCGCCTACGAGTGGCGCTCGATCAACCCGGAGAACCTGAAGGACGGCGGCGAGCCCGGCGGCAACATCCGCCAGGTGTTCCTCTTCAACCCGGCGCGGGTATCCTTCACCGACCGCGCGGGCGGCGACGCCACGACCGCCGTCGCCGTCACCGGCACCAAGGGCCGCCCGGCGCTCACCCTCTCGCCCGGCCGGATCGACCCGGCGAACCCTGCGTGGACCGACAGCCGCAAGCCGCTCGCGGGCGAGTTCGTCTTCAAGGGGCAGACGGTCTTCGTCATCGCCAACCACTTCGCCTCCAAGGGCGGCGACGAGGGCCTGGTCTCGCAGCACCAGCCGGTGCCGCGCTCCTCGGAGGCCAAGCGGCTGCTCCAGGCGCAGGCCGTGAACGGCTTCGTGAAGCAGCTTCTCGCGGTCGACAAGCACGCGCGCGTACTCGCGCTCGGCGACATCAACGACTTCGACTTCTCGGGCACCACCAAGGCCCTGGAGGACGGCGGCGCGCTGCGCTCGGCGTTCCGCACGCTGCCGAAGAAGGAGCGTTACTCCTACGTGTACCAGGGCAACACCCAGGTGCTCGACCAGATCCTGACCAGCCCGGCCGTGCGCGGCTTCGACTACGACAGCGTGCACATCAACGCGGAGTTCTCCGACCAGACCAGCGACCACGACCCGCAGGTCATCCGCTTCCGCCCGTAGGTCAGGCGGCCGGGGTGACGGTCAGCGCCGGAAGGTAGCGCGTCACCCCGCCACCGGTCACCCCGGGGAAGTCCCGCACGCGCGCCCACTGCGGGGTCTTCGAGCCGATCCCGGCACCGGGCGCGGCCAGGGCCTCGACGTGGGCGCGCTCGCTCTCCCACTCGGCGTAGTTGAGGACGCGGGTGCCGTCCAGGCTCGTGTGGAATTGGGCGGCGAGCCAGCCGGAGGGCAGGGCCGGATCGGAGTCCAGGGCCTCGAAGACACCGTCCACCCAGGCCCGCTGGCGGTCCGGGTCCGGTCCTTCGAACTCCACGTCGACGATCACGACGCAGCCGGGCGTACGGGGGTCGCCCGGCCGCGGGTCGCTGCTGCGGTAGAGCTCGTACGAGTGCAGGCCCACCCGCTCGATGCCGGGGACGGCCGCGTCGATCTCGGCGTTGCGGCCGTCCCGGAAGCGCCGGAAGAAGTCCTGGTAGGCGGCCTCGCTCTCCCACTGCGAGTAGTGCAGCAGGCCGTCGCCGTCGGTGCCGGTGTAGACGCTGTACGAGAGCAGGCCGACGTCCGGCCAGTCCCGGCTGCCCCACGCCTCGGCGATCGCCGCGACGGCGGCGCGCTGCCGCTCGGGGGTGCCCATGCGCCAGACGCTGGACTTCACGACGCCGACGCCGGGGCGGCGGAGGTCGGGGAGGGCATCGAACTTCACATCGGTCGTCACGTCGAACTCCTGGTGATCGTGGCTGTGCCGCGCCGCGTTGTGCCGCGCGAACGATCACCATCCTGAAACGTCAAGGCCACTTGAGGTCAAGGACGCCCACCCGACAGCCGCCGGGCTCACCCCTCCTTCTCGCCGAGCCGCGCCAACTCGCTCTGGAACCAGTCGAGCCGGGCCTGGAGCAGCGCCGCCTCCGCGACCAGCTCCGGAAAGGTCCGGCCGGGGTCGGCGGCGGACGCGTCGGCGGCGGGCGCGGCCAGGACCTTCAGCCCGGCCCCGCCGCGCCGGGCGAAGTCGTCGAACCCCACGGCCGTACGCGATCCGGCGCACACCACGCAGACCGGCTCCACGACCCGCCAACCGGGCCGCCCCCAGCCCGCGTCGGCGAGGCCGGTCGCCCGCCGCCGGCAGCGGCACGGGCCCGCCGTCGCGGTGCGCACCCGCTGGCGGGCGTACCGCATTCCGCGCTCGAACCGGATGTAGCGCCCGAGCACCGCGACTTCGAGCAGCAACGCCCCGCGGTGCTCGGCCGTGCAGGTCAGGGCCGCCGCCTCGGCGCGCTCGTGCAGACAGTGGAAGCCGCAGTCGCAGAGCCTGGACGGCGAGCGGTGGCGCCGCCCGTACGCGCAGTGCGCGTCGTCCAGGACGCCGTAGGGCAGGGCGGCGCCGAGCGAGATGCCGAGGAACCCGGCCCGGGAGCCGTCCTGGGAGAGCGCCGCGTGGGCGACCTTGTAGCCGGTGGGCGGCTCCGTCGGGCGTTCCTCGGGGAGCCGCAGCCTCATCGGCCCGCCGTCACCTCGACGGGAGCTCCCGCCGGGACCTCCTCGGGCACGGGCGGCGCCTCGTCCCGTACGACATCCTCGGGCTGTTCCTCCGCGACACCAGTGGCGAGAGCCTTGCCGAGCTTCATGACGACCTCCGACGGTACGACGGTACGGACATGAACGGACACACCGGTTTCTCATGGTGGCGCAAGGCAGCCCACCCGCCAAGAGCGCGCAGCGACCGCACACTTCAGCACTGCTACCGCTTCACCCCAAGAAACTCTAAGTAGACCTTCACGCTCGCTGGGCCGAGACTGCGTGAATGAGCACTCCCCGCCCCTTCGGGCGCGCACTCTGCGCCATGATCACGCCCTTCACCGCCGACGGCGGCCTGGACCTCGACGCCGCCCGGCGACTGGCGGCGCATCTGGTCGCCGAGGGCTGCGACGGCCTGGTGCTCAGCGGCACCACGGGCGAGTCACCCACCACGACCGACGCGGAGAAGACGGCGCTGGTACGGGCGGTGCGCGAGGCGGTCGGGAACCACGTCCACGTCCTGGCCGGGGTCGGCACCGCCTCCACCCGGCACACGTTGGAGCTGGCCCGCCAGGCCGAACAGGCGGGCGCGAACGGCCTGTTGGTGGTCTCGCCGTACTACAGCCGCCCGCCGCAGGACGCGGTCGAGGCGCACTTCCGTACGGTGGCCGACTCCACGGAGCTCCCCGTGATGCTCTACGACATCCCCGGCCGGACGGGCGTCCGGATCGGCACGGAGTCGCTGCTGCGCCTGGCCGAGCACGAGCGGATCGTGGCGGTCAAGGACTGCGCGTACGACCTGCTCGCCTCCACCAAGGTCATCGGCCGCACCTCGCTGGCGTACTACTCGGGCTGCGAGGAGACGAACCTGCCGCTGTACGCGGTCGGGGGCGCGGGATACGTCAGCACGGTGGCGAACGTGGCCCCGGCCCAGATGCGGGCCCCGCTGGACGCCTACGACAAGGGAGACGTGACCGAGGCAGCCCGCCTCAACCACCTCACGCTCCCGCTGGCAGAACTGATGATGGCGAGCGGCCTGCCGGGCACGGTGACGGCGAAGGCACTCCTGGGGAACCCGGTGCGGGAGCCGCTGCGGCCCGCGTCCCCGGACCAGATCGCCGCACTGCGCACGGCACACGACGATCTGGTCCGCGAACAGCCAGGGGCGCGGGGCGCAGTACGTCAGTTGTGACTGTGCAGGATCTCGTTGAGCCCGCCCCACACCGCGTTGTTGGGCCGGGCCTCGACCGCGCCCGTGACCGAGTTCCGCCGGAACAGGATGTTCGACGCACCCGAAAGCTCACGCGCCTTCACGATCTGCCCGTCCGGCATGGTGACCCGCGTACCGGCCGTGACGTACAGCCCGGCCTCCACGACGCACTCGTCGCCGAGCGCGATCCCCACGCCCGCCTCCGCGCCGACCAGGCAGCGCTCGCCGATGACGATGCGGACGTTGCCGCCGCCGGACAGCGTGCCCATGGTGGACGCGCCGCCGCCGATGTCGGAGCCGTTGCCGACGACGACACCGGCGGAGATCCGGCCCTCGACCATCGACGTGCCCAGCGTGCCCGCGTTGAAGTTCACGAAGCCCTCGTGCATCACGGTGGTGCCCTCGGCCAGGTGGGCGCCGAGGCGCACCCGGTCGGCGTCGGCGATGCGGACGCCCTTGGGGACGACGTAGTCCGTCATGCGCGGGAACTTGTCGATGGACGTCACCTGGAGGTGGAGTCCGGCGGCGCGGGCGTTCAGGCGCACCTTCTCGATGTCGTCGACGGCGACCGGGCCGAGCGAGGTCCAGGCGACGTTGGCGAGCAGGCCGAAGAGGCCGTCCAGGCTCTGGCCGTGCGGCTTGACCAAGCGGTGCGAGAGCAGGTGCAGGCGCAGGTACGCGTCGTGGGCGTCCAGCGGCTTGTCGTCGAGCGAGGCGATGACCGTACGGACGGCGACGACCTCGACGCCCCGGCGCTCGTCGACGCCGAGGGCGTCGGCCGCGCCCTTGCCGATGAGGGCGAGGGCCTGGTCGGCGGTGAGCCGCTCGGTGCCGGCCGGGCCGGGCTCGGCGACCAGCTCGGGGGCGGGGAACCAGGTGTCGAGAACGGTGCCGTCGCCGGCGAGGGTGGCGAGGCCGGCGGCGACGGCGCCGGTGGAGCGAGAAGCAGTAGCAGTCGTGTCGGTCATAGCGGAAAACCTAACCGGCGACGGCCCGCCGGGGCGAACCGGTCTCAGGTGACGGGCGCGCGTCACCCCCGGTCAGCGGCGCCGGAAGGCCGCGCGCCCACAGCACGGCGAGCCCGGCGAGGCCCGCGAGGACGGCGCACAGCGGCCAGAGCAGACCGGGCGCGGCGGTGTAGAGGGCGCCGCCGAGCGGCGGGGCGAGCACCTGGCCGCTGATGGAGGCCCCGGCGTACAGGCTCTGGAAGCGGCCCTGGGCGTGGGCGGGTGCCTGGTCGGCCACGTACGCGGTGGCGGTGGTCTTGTAGAGGATCTCGCCGAGGGTGAGCGTCACCATCAGGGCGAGGGCCCAGCCGAGGGCGGCGCCGGGAATGAGCAGCGCGTAGCCGAGGCCGACCAGGAGCAGTCCGCAGCCGACGACCGAGAGCGGGGCGCGGCCGCGCAGGGCGTGGACGGCGGGCAGTTCGAGGCAGAGGATCAGCCCGCTGTTGAGGGCGATGAGCCAGCCGTAGATGTGGGCGTCCATGCCGTGGTCGCCGAGGAAGACCGGCAGGGTGGAGTACTGCTGGCGGTAGACCAGGTCGACGCAGACGATCGCGCAGAGCAGGACGAGCACGGCGGGCCGGGCCCGCAGCTCCCGCCACAGGCCGGGGGCGCCCGGGTCGTACGACGGCTTGGCGTGGGCGGCCGCGCGGGCGGGCAGCACCCGGGCCGCGTACGCGGCGAAGAGCAGGGTGCCGACGCCGTCGGCGGCGAAGAGCCAGTCGTACGACCAGTGGGCGGCGACCAGGGCACCGAGCGGCGGCCCGACGGTGAAGCCCGCGTTGGCGGCGAACCGCATCACGGCGAAGCCCTGGCGGCGGCTGCCCTCGGGGACGCCGACGGCGACGAGCGCGGAGTTCGCGGCCCGCACGACACCGGAGGCGTACTGGGCGAGCGGCAGGGCGACGGCCAGGGCCGGGGTCGGCAGCAGCGCGATACCGGCGAGCAGGGTGCCGCTGACCAGCGCGCCCGCGAGCAGGGCGCGCCGGTGGCCGTACCGGTCGCCGAACCAGCCACCGGTGAAGTTCCCGGCGACCAGACCGATGCCGCCGATCCCGCTGATCACTCCGGCCTGGCCGACGCCGAGCCCGCGCGGGCCGGTCAGGTACACGAAGAGGTAGATGAACGTGAAGCTGACGACCGCGTTGAAGAACATGCCGAAGCACAGCAGCCGGACGGTTCTCGGCACCGCGCGCAAGGTCTCCACGCCGTCGCCCCCCTGGGTCTCGCTCACGAGTGAGTTCCTAGTAAGTTCCTTATGGGAACGGACTATGTCAGCATGGGAGCCGCAGGTCAACGGCGGGCGCCCGGACGGGACGGCCCGGACGGTACGGAAGGATGGAGACCATGCCTCAACGCACCCGTCTCCACGACGAGCACTGCGCCATCGCCCAGGCCCTGGACGTGGTCGGCGACTGGTGGACCCTTCTGATCGTCCGCGACGCGGCACGCGGAGTGCACCGCTTCGACGCGCTCCAGCGCGAACTCGGCATGTCCCGCAAGGTGCTCGCCGAACGGCTGAAACTGCTGGTCGAGACGGGGGTGCTGACCCGGGAGCCGTACCAGGACCGCCCGGTGAGGTACGAGTACCGGCTCACTCCGCGCGGCCGTGCCCTGCTGCCCGTACTGATCGCGCTCCAGGACTGGGGAGACACCTGGGTGCTGGGAGATGGAGAGACGATGGCCACGGCGACGGAGCACTCCGGAGAGACCGAGCGGGTGCGCGGGCTGGTCGGCACGAAGGTGCCGGAGCTGCAACTGATCGGCATGGACGGGGAGTTGAGGGACCCGGTGGCGCGAGACAGCGCGTACACCGTGCTCTACTGCTTCCCCGGTGCCTACGCCCGCAAGGAGTCCTATCCGCCCGGCTGGGCGGGGATCCCGGGGGCGCCGGGCTGCACGCTCGAATCGTGCACGTTCCGCGACCAGCTCGCCGAGTTCACGGCGGCGGGCGCGGTCGTGCACGGCGTGTCCAGCCAACGCCCGGACGAGCAGCGGGCGTTCGCGGACAAGGAGCGGCTGCGCTTCCCGCTCCTGTCGGACGCGGACCTGACGCTGACGGCCGCGCTGCGGCTGCCGACGTTCCGCACGGCGGGCGTGAGCCGGCTCAAGCGCCTGACACTGGTGGTCGACCGGGACCGTACGGTGATCGAGGCGCTGTACCCGATCACCGACATCGAGGCGAGCGTCCGGGCGGCGCTGGAGGCGGTGCGCCGGGCCGGGAGCTGAGAGCCTGCCTTTGAACCCCCGTCGTCCGCCCGGAGGGCGGGCGCAGCGGCGTTCGGTGCGTGCGCTCGGCGTGCGTGCCGGGCGTCGGGGCGCAGACGGGGGTTCAAAGGCAGGCTCTGAGCCTCAGTGCGCGGCGCCGCCGAGGTTGAGCAGCGCCACTCCGGCGATGACCAGCGCGATCCCGGCGAGCTTGGCGGCCGTCATGGTCTCGCCCATGAAGAGCATGCCGATGACGGCGATGACGGCCGTGCCCGCGCCGGACCAGATCGCGTACGCCGTGCCGACGGACATCGACTTCAGGGTGAGCGAGAGCAGATAGAACGCGAGCAGATACCCGCAGACGGTGACCAGCGAGGGCCAGAGCCGGGTGAAGCCCTCGCTGTACTTCATCGCGGAGGTGGCGGCGATCTCCGACGCGATGGCGCAGGAGAGCAGGACGTACGGCATGCGCACCAGCGTACCCAGCGGTGCGTACGGGCGTACATAACGATCGGGGACGCGGGAACTCGGTGCGGCACCCCGTTCCCGCAAGGGGCGCGGGGCGGTGTCAGCGTGCGGCTCCGCCGCGTGGAGGCGACCAGCCCAAAGACGGCCCGCAGACGAAGAACCACGCATCCAGCGCGGCGTCACCGCAACAGCCGCCCCAGCAACTCCCGCGCATAGCCCTGGTCATAGGCCCCGCCAGTAAGCAGCGCCTGGAGGCAGATCCCGTCCATCAGGGCGACCAGGCCGCGAGCCGTCACCGGGTCCGTGTGGCGGGCCAGCACCTCCGCCACGCCCTCGGTCCACTCGGCGGCGACCGGCCGCAGCGGGGGCCGCCGCAGCGCCGCCAGATAGAGCTCGTACTCCAGCTCCACCCGCGCCCGGTCCCCCGCGATCCACTCGCCCATCAGCCGCGCGAGCTCGGCGGCCACGTCCACGCCCGGCTCCGCCAGCGCGCCGCTGTCGCGGATCGCGGCGGCGAATCCCTCGTTGGCCTGGCGCAGCGCGGCGACCATGAGCTCGTCGAGCGTCGCGAAGTGGTACGTGGTGGAGCCGAGCGGCACATCGGCCTCGGCGGCGACGCTGCGGTGGCTGAGCCCGGCGATACCGCGCTCGCCGACCACCCGGATCGCCGCGTCGATGATGCGTCGCCGCCGGTCGGGGTCGTACCGGCGGGCCATCAGTCGCACGCTCCTGGGACGGGGGCCATGGCACGACCGTACCGGGCGGCCGGTCTCAGCCCTTGGGCGCCCGCGCGGCCAGCCAGTGGGAGAGAGCCTCGACGCGGGGCCGCAGCCGGGTGTTCTGGAAGGCCCGGATGCGCCAACGGCCGTCCGCGCCAAGGACGATGACGTACGTCTGCACGGAGAGCGCCCGCCGCGAGGGCCTGCGCGCCCGGCCCTTGAGCAGGGCACCGCGCGCGTGGACGAGGGCGACGCCGGGTGCGGGGAAGTCGGCGGCGGCGATCTCCGCGTACAGCCGTGAGCCCTTGAGGACCCCGTCGAAGAGCCCGCGGTGCCCCTCGACCACTGCCTCGCGGCCGACGAGGCGGCCGCCGTAGAAGGTGACGTAGTCGGCGTCCTCGGTGAAGTGCGCCCCGTACGCGTCGGCGTCGCCCCAGGCGAGGCGGTGGCCCTCGAAGAGCTCGCGGACGGAGTGGAGATCGGCGTCGACGGTCGACGTGGGCATGGCTGTCTCCTGAGGTTCGGGTACGATTAATTGCACACATGCAATATATGCACATGTGCATGTGTTGGGCAATCCCTCACGGAGACAGGACGAGACATGCCGGACCAGGAGAGAGCGCGTGCGACCGAGGATCTGCTGCGGCGGGGCGCCGGGACGTACCGCGCGTATCTGACCGCCGTCGTCCTGCACGGCCAGGCGGCGGCCGACGTCCTCGGCCAGAACCCGACCGACCTCTACGCCCTCAACGTCCTGGAACTGGCGGGGCCGCTCACCACGGGCGCGCTCGCCGAGCGGATCGGGCTGACCCAGTCCGCGACGACGCGGCTGGTGGACCGGCTGGAGAAGGCGGGACGGCTGCGCCGCGCCCCGGACCCGGCCGACCGCCGCCGGGTGGTGGTCGAGCCGGTCCCGGTCCCGGCGGAGGAGGACGAGCAGGCGTTCGGCGCCGCGCGCCGGCGGATGGCGGAGGTGTTCGGCGGCTTCGCCCCGGACGAACTCCGCGTCCTGTTCCGCTACTTCGAAGCCGCCGCCCCCGCACTGCGGGAGGCGACGGCCGAGACGAAGGGGGTGCCGCCGACGGGCGGCGCGGGGGTCAGCCGGTGACGGTGAACCAGGTGGCGCGGGACTTCTTCCACTCGGGGTGGGTGAGGTCCTTCGCCTCGGTCCCGTCCCCGTACAGATCGGCCGACCCGTCGTCGGTGATCAGCTGGGCGCGGGCCCCCGGCACCGACAGGTCGGGCACGTCCACGACGGCCTCCCAGCCGCCCGGGTCGCTGGTGGGCAGGTCGCGCAGCTTGACGGGGGCGTGCGCCGGGACGCCGTCCCAGGAGTAGAGGGCGTACGGGTCGGAGTTGTCGTCGGCGGCCCACGACCCGGCGACGATCAGATACTGGTCGGCGGCGTTCTTACGGATGTCCCGGATGCTCAGCCCGCCGAGATCGAGCTCGATGGGCGTCCCGAACACCGCCTTGACCCCGCTCCCCACCACCTTGTCGATGTTGGTGACGGGCACGATGAGCGCCTTGCCGCCGCCCGCCGGGGGCACGAGCGGCGCCCGGAAGCCGACGTACGCGGTGGTGGTGGACCCGGGCGCGAACTCCAGGCCCTCCACGTTGAACCCGTCGATCTGCTTGGGCGCCTGCCCGGCGGCGGTCGCGGCGGCGAAGCCGTACCGGTCGCCGTGGGCGCGGTCCCAGGCGACGAGGTCGTCGCGCAGCTTCTTGTACGAGCCGCCGAGCGTCAGCCGGGTGCCGGCCCCGGACCCGGTGACGGTGGTGGTGAAGACGGTGTTGCGGTCGGCCTTGTACTCGCCGTCCTTGTTGTTGCCGAGC
The DNA here is from genome assembly GCF_040639555.1 of Streptomyces sp. NPDC023838. Taxonomy (NCBI): domain Bacteria; kingdom Bacillati; phylum Actinomycetota; class Actinomycetes; order Kitasatosporales; family Streptomycetaceae; genus Streptomyces; species Streptomyces sp. NPDC023838. The sequence goes on along the minus strand of NZ_JBFAAD010000016.1, from coordinate 137,913 downwards.
GAGCCGGTCCAGTAGATGGTGTCGCCGACGCGGGCGGCGCCCTCGATGTCGATCTCCTTGCTGACCCCGAGCCCGGAGCTGAAGTCCCAGGTCCGCACGGGCGCACCGGAGATCGAACGGTCGTACAGCCGCAGCGTGTTGGACTCGTCGTCGGCGACAACCACGTACCCGCCGCCCACGTCGACGGCGGCGGAGGCGTCGCTGGAGCCGGTGAAGTACCGGGTGTCGGAGGCGTACTGGACGGCGGCCGAGGCGGCGTAGTGCAGCGTCTTGGTGACGCTCTTGCCGCCGAGCCCGGTGAGCTTGAGGGTGAGGTCGGTGTACCCGCGCCCGTGCGCGGCCACCGCCACCTGCCGGGTGGCCCCGGTGCCGGTGACCTTCACGTCCCCGGTGCCGGCGACGGAGGGCACGGTGCTGGCGGAGGCGGCGACGGTGAGCGCGGAGGCGTCGGCCCCGCTCTGCCCCACGGTCACGGTCACCACAGGGTCCCCGCTCGCCCCCACGGCGCCCGAGAGGTATCCGGCCGAAAGCGAGAGGGTCGGGGTGCCGTAACCGGCCGCGTGCGCGGGTGCGTTCAGGCCCATGCCGGCCAGCGTAAGAGCCGCGCTCGCGGCCGCGAGGGCAACGCGCCCGGCACGGGAAACGTCATACAGCACTGGGTGCCTCTCGTCGGCGTGATGTCGACGGAAAGGCTCCGGTGCGTGCGCCAATTCCGGCCGTACGGGATCCGTACGCGAGGGGAACAGATCCGTACGGCCGAGCCGACCGACGTCACCCGACCCGCCTCAGTCGGCCCGCGTCGGCCGACGCGCGTCAGTCGAGGCGCGTCAGTCGAGGCGCGTCAGTCGACCGCCTCAGTCGATCAGGCTCTCCTTGGCCCGCAGCACACAGAACTCATTGCCCTCGGGATCGGCCAGCACCACCCACGTCGCCTCCTCCCCCTGCCCCACGTCCACCCGCCGCGCCCCGAGCCCGATGATCCGCTCGACCTCGGCGGCCTGGTCATCGGGGTTGAGATCGATGTGCAACCGGTTCTTGACGGTCTTGGACTCGGGCACCGGCACGAAGCACATCCCCGGATACGCTGTCACGTCCGCCCCGATGACGATCTCCTCCTCGTCCTCGAACAGCACCTTCCAGTCGAGCACTTGGCACCAGAAGCGTGCGAGGGCGGGCAGGTCATGGGCGTCTACGACGAGGTGGTACAGAGAAATGGCCATAGCCCCAGTCTGCTCCGCCCGGTACGGGGCGGCGCGGTGACGCCCCACGGGGCCCGGGGCCCGGCCGGCCTCCCGGAGCGCCGGCTGGCCGGGGTGGCTCTCAACCCCGCCGCGCCGCAGGACATCCTGCTGCGGCTCCTGACCGGCGGACCGCCCGCCGCGCGCATGGCACTGTGCCGGGACCGCCCGCTGCCCGGGGCCGTGGTGGACGCTGCGCTCACCCACCCGGACTGGCGCACCCGGGCGTTCCTCGCCACCAACCCGCATGTCGACCCGGCCCGGCGGATGCGGCTGGTGGACGACCCCGACTGGCGGGTGCGCGCGCGCCTCGCCGAAGGTCCCGCCGACGAGCTCGACGATCCGCCCGACCTCCTGCCCGACTGGGCCGCCGCCCGCATGATCACGACGTACGAGAACGACTGTCTCGGCAGCTTCCGGTTCCCGCGCCGGTTCTCGCCGGAGTTCCGCGCCGCGATGCTCACCCACCCCGAGCCGAAGGTCCGCGCCTTCGGGATCGGGATGAGGTCGTGGAGCGATCTGTCCGAGGGGGAACGGGCCGCCCTGCTGGCCGACCCCGACGAGGAGGTGCGCGAAAGGGCTCTGCGGACGAAGGACCGGCACGACCGCGACCGCGATCCGGCCCGGGTGGAGGCGGAACTCCCCGAGCACAGCAGTCACTTCCGCACCCATCTGCTGATGTACGCCGCCCTCAGCCGCGCCGTCGTCGAGAGCGTGCTCGCCTCCCCGGCGCGGCACCACGAGTGGCGGATGATCGCGTCCAACCGAGGCCTGCCCGCCGATGTCGTGGCCCTGCTCGCCCGCGACCCGGACCCCGGGGTGCGCGAAGACATCGCCGAACGGCCGGACCTGGGGCCGGACGAGCTCCGGCTGCTCGCCGTCGACCCCGCCCCGGCCGTCCGCCTGGCCGTGTCGCGCCACCCCGCCCTGACGGAGGAGGAGCGGGCGGCCATCGACTACGAGGTCACCCTGGACGGCCCGTTCCGGCACCGCGTGCTGCCCTCCGCGCCCAGGGATCCCGAGGAGACCCGCCGCCGAGCGCTCTCCGGCCACCCGCTGCTGCGGCGGTCTGCGGCCGGGGATCCCGGCCTGCCGCCGGACCTGCTGGCCCGGCTGGCCGACGACCCCGATCTCGGCGTACGCGTCCTGCTCGCCCAGAACCATCCGGACGCCCCGCCCGAGCTGCTGCTCCGCTGCTTCCTGGAGTACACCGGCCCGGGCCGCGAGGATCTGCCGGCCCGGGGGAACTTTCCGGTCGCGGGGCTCGCGCGGCACGCCGGGCACGAGGACCCGGCGGTCCGGGTGCTCGCCGCCCGGGACCCGGAGGCCGAAGCGGAGACCGTCGAGCGGCTCACGCGGGACCCGGATCCGCGGGTGCGGGAGGCGTTCGCGCGCCACGCCCGGCTGCCGGTGGACCGGATCGTGGAGCTGCTCGACGACGAGGAGCCGGCCCCTGCCGCGGCGGCCAATCCCGCCCTGCCCGTCGAGGTCATGCGCCACCTGGTCGAGCCCCTGTGACGCGAAGGGCCCCCGGCACCATTGGTACCGGGGGCCCACGCGCCGTACGAACGGACTCAGACGTTGAACCCGAGCGCCCGAAGCTGCTCGCGGCCGTCGTCCGTGATCTTGTCCGGGCCCCACGGCGGCATCCAGACCCAGTTGATCTTGAGCTCGTTGACGATGCCCTCCGTCGCCGACTTCGCCTGGTCCTCGATCACATCGGTCAGCGGGCAGGCCGCCGACGTCAGGGTCATGTCCAGCGTGGCGATGTTGGCGTCGTCGATGTGGATGCCGTAGATGAGGCCCAGGTTGACGACGTCGATGCCCAGCTCGGGGTCGACGACGTCGTACAGCGCCTCACGGACTTCTTCCTCCGAGGCCGGCTTCAAGGTGGCCTCTGCGTTCTCGGTCATGCGCTCTTCCTCTCGGCTCCGGCGCCCAGCGCCTGGGCCGTCGCGTCCTTCCAGGCCATCCAGCTCAGCAGAGCGCACTTGACGCGCGCGGGGTACTTGGAGACGCCGGCGAAAGCCACCGCGTCCTCCAGGACCTCCTCCATCGCGTCGTCCGGCTCCAGCTGGCCCTTGGACTGCATCAGCTCCAGGAACGTCTCCTGGATCCGCCGCGCCTCGTCGAGCTCCTTGCCGACCAGCAGCTCGTTGAGTACCGAGGCGCTGGCCTGGCTGATGGAGCAGCCCTGGCCCTCGTACGAGACGTCGGCGATCCGCGAGCCCTCGTACCTGACCCGCAGGGTGATCTCGTCGCCGCACGTCGGGTTCACGTGGTGTACCTCGGCGTCACCGTCCCGCAAGCCCCGCCCGTGCGGGTGCTTGTAGTGGTCCAGGATGACGTCCTGGTACATCGAATCCAGCTTCACGGACCAACCCCTAGCCGAAGAAGTTTCGTACGTGCTCCAAGCCGTCCACCAGGGCGTCCACCTCGGCGGGCGTGGAGTACAGATAGAAAGACGCTCGTGTGGTCGCGGGAATTCCGTAGCGCAGGCAGACCGGGCGGGCGCAGTGGTGGCCGACCCGGACCGCGATGCCCTCCTCGTCGAGGACCTGGCCCACGTCGTGCGGGTGGATGTCACCGAGCGTGAAGGAGATCGCCGCGCCCCGGTCCTCGGCCGTGGTGGGACCGATGATCCGCAGGTCCGGGACCTCCAGGAGGCGCTTGACCGCGTACTCGGTGATCGCGTGCTCATGCGCGGCGATCTTGTCCATGCCGATGGCGGAGAGGTAGTCCACGGCCGCGCCGAGGCCGACGGCCTGCGCGATCGGGGGCGTGCCCGCCTCGAACTTGTGCGGCGCCGGAGCGTACGTCGACGAGTGCATCGAGACCGTCTCGATCATCTCGCCGCCGCCGAGGAACGGGGGGAGGTCCTCAAGGAGCTCCTGGCGGCCCCACAGGACGCCGATGCCGGTCGGGCCGCACATCTTGTGGCCGGTGAAGGCCACGAAGTCGGCCTGGAGGGCCTGGACGTCCAGCGGCATGTGCGGCGCGGCCTGGGAGGCGTCGATGCAGAGCAGCGCGCCGACCTCCTGGGCGCGGCGGACGATCGCCTCGACCGGGTTGACCGTACCCAGCAGGTTGGAGACCAGCGTGAAGGAGACGATCTTCGTCTTCTCGGTGATGATCTCGTCGATGTTGGAGAGGTCGAGACGGCCGTCGTCGGTGAGGCCGAACCACTTCAGCTTCGCGCCGGTGCGCTGCGAGAGCAGCTGCCACGGCACGATGTTGGAGTGGTGCTCCATCTCCGTGATGACTATCTCGGTCTCGTGGTCCACCCGGTAGGGCTCGTCGGCCCAGCCCAGCATGTTGGCGACCAGGTTGAGCGACTCCGAGGCGTTCTTGGTGAAGATCACCTCGTCGCGGCTGGGCGCGTTGATGAACGCGGCGACCTTGTCGCGCGCGCCCTCGTACAGCGCCGTGGCCTCCTCGGCCACCGTGTACACACCACGGTGGACGTTGGCGTTGTGCCGCTCGTAGTACTCGTTGAGGGCGTCGAGCACCTGGCGCGGCTTCTGCGAAGTCGCCGCGCTGTCGAGGTACACGATCTTCTTCCCGTCGTGGACCACACGGTCCAGCAAGGGGAAGTCCTTGCGGATCGCCTCGGTGTCGAGGAGGCCCGGCAGTGTCGTCACTCGGAAGCGCCGCCCTTCGTGTATGCCTCGTAGCCCTCGTTCTCCAGCTTGTCGGCGAGCTCGGCGCCGCCGGACTCGGCGATGCGGCCGTTCGCGAACACGTGCACGAAGTCGGGCTTGATGTAGCGCAGGATGCGCGTGTAGTGCGTGATCAGCAGCGTGCCGACCTCGCCGGTCTCGCGGACGCGGTTGACGCCCTCGGAGACGACGCGCAGGGCGTCGACGTCCAGACCCGAGTCGGTCTCGTCGAGGATCGCGATCTTCGGCTTGAGGAGCTCCAGCTGGAGGATCTCGTGGCGCTTCTTCTCGCCGCCGGAGAAGCCCTCGTTGACGTTGCGCTCGGCGAAGGCCGGGTCCATCTGGAGCTGCTCCATCGCGGACTTGACCTCCTTCACCCAGGTGCGCAGCTTGGGGGCCTCGCCGCGCATGGCGGTGGCGGAGGTGCGCAGGAAGTTGGAGACCGAGACGCCGGGGACCTCGACCGGGTACTGCATGGCGAGGAAGACGCCGGCGCGGGCGCGCTCGTCGACGGACATCTCCAGGACGTCCTCGCCGTCCAGGGTGACCGAACCGCCGGTGATCGTGTACTTGGGGTGACCCGCGAGCGAGTACGCGAGGGTGGACTTGCCGGAGCCGTTGGGACCCATGATGGCGTGGGTCTCGCCCTGCTTCACGGTCAGGTCGACGCCCTTGAGGATCTCCCGGGGGCCGTTCTCGGCTTCCACGGTGACGTGCAGGTCGCGGATTTCAAGCGTTGCCATGGGGACTTAGTTCTCCTGGGATACGGAGACGAGCACATCGTCCCCTTCGATCTTTACGGGGTAAACGGGCACGGGTCGCGTCGCGGGAAGGCCGGACGGCTTGCCGGTGCGGAGGTCGAAGCTGGAGCCGTGCAGCCAGCACTCGATCTGGCAGTCCTCCACCTCCCCCTCCGACAGCGAGACGTTCGCGTGCGAGCAGATGTCGTTGATCGCGAACACCTCGCCCGCCGTGCGGACGACCGACACCGGCGTGCCGTCGAGTTCCACCCGCTTCGGGGTGTCCTCTTCCAGCTCGCTCAGTGCGCAGACGCGGACGAAGGCGGACATCAGACGGACGCCTCCAGCTCCGCCTCGATCTTGGCGAGCAGTCGCTCCTCGACGTCCGCGACACCGATCTGCTGGACCAGCTCGGCGAAGAAGCCGCGGACCACCAGACGGCGGGCCTCGGACTCCGGGATGCCGCGGGCCATCAGGTAGAACAGCTGCTCGTCGTCGAAGCGGCCGGTCGCCGAGGCGTGACCGGCGCCGGCGATCTCGCCGGTCTCGATCTCCAGGTTCGGCACCGAGTCGACGCGGGCGCCGTCGGTGAGGACCAGGTTGCGGTTCATCTCGTACGTGTCGGTGCCCTCGGCCGCGGCCTGGATGAGGACGTCACCGATCCACACGGCGTGCGCGTCGTCGCCCTGCAGCGCGCCCTTGTACACGGCGTTGGACTTGCAGTGCGGCGTGTTGTGGTCGACGAAGAGCCGGTGCTCCTGGTGCTGGCCCTTGTCGGTGAAGTACAGGCCGAAGAGCTCGGCCTCGCCGCCGGTGCCCGCGTAGGAGACCCGCGGGTGCAGCCGGACCAGGTCGCCGCCGAAGGTGACGACGACGGACTTGAAGGAGGCGTCCCGGCCGATCAGCGTGTTGTGCTGGGCGACGTGGACGGCCTTGGCGTCCCAGTCCTGTACGGAGACGACGGTCAGCTTGGCGCCGTCGCCCAGGACGAAGTCCACGTTGGCGGCGAGCACCGCGTCACCGGTGTGGTCGATGACCACGACGGCCTCGGCGAAAGCGCCGAGCTCGACGACCTGGTGCGCGAAGACCGTGCCGCCCTCGCCGTGCACGGCGATGCGGATCGGCTCGGTCAGGACCGCCTCCTTGGCGACGGTCACGACCGAGGCCTTCTCGAACGAGGAGTAGGCCTGGGCGGCGATCCGGTCCACCGGAGTGCCCGCCCGGCCGAGCCGCGCGTCATCGCGGCCCACGGTCTCGACGGTGACGCCCTCGGGGGCGCTCACCTCGACGCGCAGCCCGTCGCCGGTGGCGACGGCGGTGCCGTCGTGCAGCCCGCGCAGCCGCTCCAGCGGCGTGAACCGCCACTCCTCCTCGCGGCCGTGCGGAACCGGGAAGTCCGCCACGTCGAAGGACGGGGGCGCGCTCATGCGCGTGGCGACGGTCGACTCGGCGGCCACCGCGATCGAACCGGCGGTGGTGGAGCCCGCCGGGATGTTCTGAGCCTCAGCCATGGCTGTCGTAGTGCTCTCTTCCTAGATCAGTCTGCGTGCGCTGCTGGGGGTCGGTCGTCGGGCCGTACTAGCCGACCGAACCCTCCATCTGCAGCTCGATCAGCCGGTTGAGCTCCAGGGCGTACTCCATGGGCAGCTCCTTGGCGATCGGCTCGACGAAGCCGCGCACGATCATCGCCATCGCCTCGAACTCGGTCAGACCGCGGCTCATCAGGTAGAAGAGCTGGTCCTCGGAGACCTTGGAGACGGTCGCCTCGTGGCCCATGGACACGTCGTCCTCGCGGACGTCCACGTACGGGTAGGTGTCGGAGCGGGAGATGGTGTCGACGAGCAGCGCGTCGCACAGCACGTTGGACTTCGAGCCGTGGGCGCCCTCGCCGATCTCGACCAGACCGCGGTACGAGGTGCGGCCGCCGCCTCGGGCCACCGACTTGGAGACGATGTTGGAGGACGTGTTCGGCGCCATGTGGACCATCTTGGAGCCGGCGTCCTGGTGCTGGCCCTCGCCCGCGAAGGCGATGGACAGGGTCTCGCCCTTGGCGTGCTCGCCCATCAGGTAGACGGCCGGGTACTTCATGGTGACCTTGGAACCGATGTTGCCGTCGATCCACTCCATGGTCGCGCCCTCGTACGCCACGGCGCGCTTGGTGACCAGGTTGTAGACGTTGTTCGACCAGTTCTGGATCGTCGTGTAGCGGCAGCGGCCGCCCTTCTTGACGATGATCTCCACGACGGCGCTGTGCAGCGAGTCCGAGGAGTAGATCGGGGCGGTGCAGCCCTCGACGTAGTGGACGTACGCGTCCTCGTCCACGATGATCAGCGTCCGCTCGAACTGGCCCATGTTCTCCGTGTTGATACGGAAGTAGGCCTGGAGCGGGATGTCGACGTGGACACCCTTGGGCACGTAGATGAACGAGCCGCCGGACCACACGGCCGTGTTCAGCGACGCGAACTTGTTGTCGCCGACCGGGATGACCGTGCCGAAGTACTCCTGGAAGAGCTCCGGGTGCTCCTTCAGCGCGGTGTCGGTGTCGAGGAAGATGACGCCCTGCGCCTCCAGGTCCTCGCGGATCTGGTGGTAGACGACCTCGGACTCGTACTGGGCCGCGACACCGGCGACGAGGCGCTGCTTCTCCGCCTCGGGGATGCCGAGCTTGTCGTACGTGTTCTTGATGTCCTCCGGCAGCTCTTCCCAGGAAGCGGCCTGCTTCTCGGTGGAGCGCACGAAGTACTTGATGTTGTCGAAGTCGATGCCGGAGAGGTCCGAGCCCCACTTGGGCATGGGCTTCTTGTCGAACAGCCGCAGGCCCTTGAGGCGCAGCTTCAGCATCCACTCCGGCTCGTTCTTCTTCGACGAGATGTCGCGGACGACGTCCTCGGAGAGCCCGCGCTTGGCGACGGAACCCGCCGCGTCGGAGTCGGCCCAGCCGTACTCGTAGTTGCCCAGGCCCTCGAGTTCGGGGTGGGCAGTCTCCGTGGGGAGAGTCATGCGGGGTTCCTCCCGGCCGTGCTTGTGGATGCTGATTCGGTGTCGTGCGGGGGTTGCGGTGCGCTGTGCGGGATGAACGTCGTGCACACCCCGTCGCCGTGGGCGATGGTGGCCAGACGCTGCACATGGGTCCCGAGGAGGCGGGAGAAGAACTCCGTCTCCGCCTCGCACAGCTGCGGGAACTGCTCGGCGGCGTGCGCGACCGGGCAGTGGTGCTGGCAGAGCTGCTCGCCCCGTCCGGGGAGGGGCGCGCTGCGCGCCGTAGCAGCGTACCCGTCGGCGGTCAAGGCCTTGGCCAGCGCCTCGGTGCGCTCCTCGGGCGGCGCCGCCTCGACCGCCTCGCGGTAGCCCTCGGACTGGGCCTCGATCCGTGCCCGGGCGAAGGCGACGACGGCTTCCTCGCCGGCCGCGCCGCCGCCCGCGGACTTCTCGATCCAGCGGAGCGCGTCGACGGCCAGCTTGTCGTACGACTGGTCGAAGGCGTCCCGCCCGCAGTCCGTGAGGGCGAAGACCTTCGCGGGCCTGCCACGGGTCCGTGCTCCGTACACCCGCTGCTCGCGCGCGGTGACGATGTCGTCCGCCGCCAGGGCATCGAGGTGGCGGCGGACGGCGGCCTGGGTGAGCCCGAGGCGCTTCGCGAGGTCCGTGGCGGTGGAGGGCCCGTGGTCCAGGATGGAGCGCGCGACCCGGTTGCGGGTGGACCGCTCACCGGTCGCGAGTTCCTCCTGCGGAGCCTCGCCAACGTTTTTCACAACACCATTGTTGCGTAATTCCTCAGAACCTGACAAGCCACGTCCCGATCATCGAGCGGTGCGCTGCATCACTTAGGCATACCTAAGCTGACCTGCGGAAACGATCTCTGATCGATCAAATGACCTACTTCCGAAAAAAGCGCCGCCGCCCCCTTTGACCTCGGCGTATGACCGCTCCGCCGCCCGGCTCGCGCCCCTTGCCAGGGCGTTCGCCGACCCGGTCGGCCAGGGCTCCCACCGGACCGCCGATGGCCGAAAAAGAGAGCTCGCGCATCCGCGCGTCCGTGCCCCCGTACGACCCCCTCCCCACGGTCCGGGCGCCCGCCCGCGCTGCCTAGACTTGCCCATCATGAAGAGCGAGTCGGTCGTCCAGGTCAGCGGCCTGGTCAAACGGTACGGATCGAAGACCGCCGTCGACGGCCTCGACCTGCGGGTCGCCGCCGGGACCGTCACCGCCGTCCTCGGACCCAACGGTGCCGGCAAGACCACCACGATCGAGACCTGCGAGGGCTACCGCAGACCGGACGCCGGCACGGTCCGCGTCCTCGGCCTCGACCCGGTCACCGAGGCCGAGCGGCTGCGCCCGCGCATCGGGGTGATGCTCCAGTCCGGCGGCGTCTACTCCGGCGCCCGCGCCGAGGAGATGCTCCGCCACATGGCCAAGCTGCACGCCCACCCGCTGGACGTGCCCGCGCTCGTCGAGCGCCTCGGCCTGGAGAGCTGCGGACGCACCACCTACCGCAGGCTCTCCGGCGGCCAGCAGCAGCGCCTCGCGCTCGCCATGGCCGTGGTCGGCCGCCCCGAGCTGGTCTTCCTGGACGAGCCGACCGCGGGCCTGGACCCGCAGGCCCGCCGCGCCACCTGGGACCTCGTACGGGAGCTGCGCGCCGATGGCGTCTCCGTGGTCCTGACCACGCACTTCATGGACGAGGCCGAGGAGCTCGCGGACGACGTGGCGATCGTCGACGCGGGCAAGGTCGTCGCCCAGGGCTCCCCCGAGACGCTCTGCCGCGGCGGCGCCGAGAACACGCTCCGCTTCACCGGCCGCCCCGGGCTCGACCTCGCCTCCCTCCTCAAGGCGCTGCCCGACGGCACGGCCGCGGCCGAGCTCACCTCGGGCGCGTACCGCATCAGCGGCACCGTCGACCCGCAGCTCCTCGCCACCGTCACCTCCTGGTGCGCCCAGCACGGCGTGATGCCCGACGGGATCGCGGTCGAACGCCACACCCTCGAAGACGTGTTTCTGGAACTGACCGGCAGGGAGCTGCGACGATGAGCGCCGGGACTGGTATGTACACACCGAACCCGGGGGCCGCGCCCGTCGGGCGGATGATCGGCGCGCAGACCGCCCTCGAAACCCGGATGCTGCTGCGCAACGGCGAGCAGCTGCTGCTCACCGTCGTCATCCCGGCGCTGCTGCTCGTGCTGTTCAGCGCGGTCGACATCATCGACACGGGCGAGGGCAAGGCCGTCGACTTCCTCACGCCGGGCGTGCTCGCGCTCGCCGTGATGTCCACCGCCTTCACCGGCCAGGCCATCGCCACCGGCTTCGACCGCCGTTACGGCGTGCTCAAGCGGCTCGGCGCCTCCCCGCTGCCGCGCTGGGCGCTGATGACCGCCAAGACGCTGTCGGTGCTGGTCACCGAGGTGCTCCAGGTCGTGCTGCTGACGGTGATCGCGTTCGCGCTCGGCTGGTCGCCGCACGGCAACCCGTTCGCCGTACTGCTGCTCCTGGTCCTGGGCACGGCCGCGTTCTCCGGTCTCGGGCTGCTGATGGCGGGCACGCTCAAGGCCGAGGCGACGCTCGCCGCCGCCAATCTGGTGTTCCTGCTGCTGCTCGTCGGGGGCGGCGTCATCGTGCCGATGGACAAGTTCCCGGACGGCGTGCGGACGGCGCTCGGGCTGCTGCCCATCTCGGCCCTCTCGGACGGGCTGCGCGACGTCCTCCAGCACGGCGCCTCGATGCCCTGGGGCGACCTGGGGATCCTGGCGGTCTGGACGGTCCTGGGGCTGGGCGCGGCGGCGAGGTTCTTCCGCTGGGAGTGACGGGGAGCGGTCCGCCGGGCGGTGGCCGATTCGGGCCCCTCGTGAAAACGTGCACAAACGGCCCCCTACGATAGGGGCCATGCCGAACGTGACCCGAGCCGATGTGGCTCAGGCGGTGCGCAACCCGCTCGCCTTCATCGCCGAGCGGTGGACGCCGTCCCCGCGGACCGTCCAGCGCGCGGCCCTGGCCGCCGTCGTCATGGCCGTCGTCATCGTGGTGACCGGGGGCGCGGTACGGCTCACCGGGTCCGGGCTCGGCTGCCCCACCTGGCCCAAGTGCACCGACCAGAGCCTGACGCCGACCGGCGAGATGAACTTCCACAGCGCGGTCGAGTTCGGCAACCGGATGCTCACGTACGTGCTGTGCGCGGCCGTCGGCTGGGCCATCATCGCGGCCCGCGCCGCCAGCCCGTGGCGGCGCGGTGTCACCCGGCTCGGCTGGGCCCAGTTCTGGATCGTCATGGGCAACGCGGTCCTGGGCGGCATCGTCGTCCTGGTCGGCCTCAACCCGTACACCGTCGCGGCGCACTTCCTGCTCTCGACCGCCCTCCTCACGGTCGCGATGGTCACCTGGCAGCGCACCCGCGAGGGCGACTGTGAGCCGCGCCCGCTGGTAGGCAAGGCCGTGGCGCAGCTGACCTGGCTCCTCGTGGTCGCGGCGGGCGCGCTGGTCGCCGTCGGCACGGTCGTCACCGGCGCCGGGCGCCACGCGGGCGACTCCAGCGACGTGGAGCGCATCCCGCTGAACTGGACGATGATCAGCCAGCTCCACGCGGACCTGGCCTGGGTCGTGGTGGCCCTGACCGTCGCGCTCTGGTTCGTCCTGAAGGCGGTCGACGCCCCGGCGGGCCCGCGCGACCGGGCCCGGGACCTGTTCCTGGTGCTGATGGGGCAGGGCGTAGTGGGCTATATCCAATACTTCACGAAGACTCCCGAAGCCCTGGTCGCCCTGCACATGTTCGGCTCGTGCCTGGTGTGGATCGCGGTGGTCCGGGTGCTGCTCTCGCTGCGCGAGCGGCCGGAGCTCGCCGTGCCCGTCCCGGCCCAGTCAGACCCGGCTCTCACCCGCGCCTGACAGCCCGTACACCCGCCGGGCGTTCCCCGCCCCGATCATCGCGGCGACCCGCTCCGCGTCCGTACGCGCCCACGCCCCGTCGGCCACCCAGGCGCCCAGGACCCGGCTCAGCGCGTGGGTGAACAGCCGCGCGCCCACCACGTGCAGCTCGGGCAGCCCGCGCGCGCCGCTGGAGTAGAGCAGCTTTCCGAACGGCGCCAGCTCCAGGAGCTCCGCCAGCACGTCGGCGGCCCGCGCCCCGGTCCGCACCAGGGCGGGCCCCACGTCCGCGTACACATGTGGGAAGACGCTCGCCAGATGGGCGGCCTGGCGGTGGTACGGATAGCCGTGCAGCAGCACCAGGTCCGTGCCCAGGCCGTTGGTCGCGGCGGCGAACCCGGCGAGCCCGGTCGCGTCGTCCATGCCGAGCCGCAGCTGGAGCGGCCGCCCCGAGGCGACCGCGCTCCACAGCAGATGCCGCAGCAGCACCGGGTCCTCCAGCGGCTCCTGGATGCGGCGCCGGGTCAGCCAGCGGCCCGCCGCGCCGCGCACCTCGCCGGGCCCGGGCGGGGCCGGGTCGAGGCGCTGGCGTACGGCCGTGACGGAGATGAAGGCGACGGCCGAGGCGGCCGCGGTGTGCACGGCCTCGGCGAGGTTGACGAGGAACGCGTCGACGGTGCCCGAGGTGTCGGCGACCTGCTCGGCGAGGAGTTCGAGCCGCACGATCTCATGGGCGTCGGCGGCTCCCGCGACGGCCAGTTCGCCCGGCCCGGTCAGATCGCCCGGAAGCCCCGTGTCGACCAGATAGGTGGAGACGCCCGAGCCGCGCAGCAGCCGTCGGACGGTCTCCAGGACGCCCAGCTCGCGCCGCCGGGCCAGGTAGCGGGCCGGGGCGCAGTGCGCCTCCAGGCCGAGCAGCGGCGGGCACCAGCGGCGGACGGCGAAGCCGGTCTGGGTGTCGAAGAACGTGGTGCCGGGGGCGGGCGGGGCGCCGGTCCTGCCGAGCTGCGTCTCGAACGTGCCGAGCCCCAGCTCGGTGCGGAGCACGCCGTGGCAGTACTGGTCCACCAGCTCCGGCTGCGGCACGGCGTCGATCATCCGGGGCTCCCTGGGTGGTGTGCTTCCACCTCACTAACGGGTGAGCCCCGGATGAGTGTTGCTGTTGGCCGTTCAGCCGTTCTTAGGACCGCCGAGCTGGATCCCGGCCATCCGGGTCCACTCGTACCGGCCGGTCTTCACCTTGGCCGCGAACTCGCCGTCGAAGTCCTCGTGGACGGTGATCCCGGCCTTCTCGACCGCGCTCAGCGCGACCGCGTGGCTGGGGGCCACCAGGTCGCCCCAGCCGCCGTCCTCGCCGACGAGCACGATCCGCGCGCCGCGCTGCCCGATGTACGCCACCTGGCCCTCGGCGCCGCCGTGCTCCTTGGCGAAGTGGCCGATCTGCTTGGCGAGGCGCGCCGCCCGCCGCTCGGCCTTGGCGGCCTGCTTCTCGTCAACCTGGGTTTCTGCCATGTGCAGGATGCTACTCGCGAGTAGCTCCACATGCGACGGGAGGGCCCAGTGGTTTCCACCACGGCGGGCTTCGCCCTGAAAGATGATTTTCCTGGGGGCAGACGCCCCCAGACCCCCCGTTACCGAAGGAACGGGTCCACCGCGACCGCCACGAACAGCAGCGAGACGTACGTGATCGACCAGTGGAACAGGCGCATCTCCTTGAGCTTGGCGCCCGTCACCTCCGCCTTCGCCCGGTTCTGCAGCCCGTGCGCCTCCCACAGCCAGAAGCCGCCGGCCAGCAGCGCCACCAGCGTGTAGAACCAGCCGGTGTAGCCCAGCGGGGTCAGCAGCAGCGAGACCGCGACCATCACCCAGCTGTAGAGCACGATCTGCCTGGCGACCACCTTGTTGGAGGCGACGACCGGCAGCATCGGCACGCCCACGCGCGCGTAGTCCTCGCGGACCTTCATGGACAGCGGCCAGTAGTGCGGCGGCGTCCAGAAGAACATGACGAGGAAGAGGATGACCGGCGCCCACGACATCGAGTTGGTGACGGACGACCAGCCGATGAGGACCGGCAGGCAGCCGGCGATGCCGCCCCACACGATGTTCTGCGAGGTGCGGCGCTTGAGGATCATCGTGTAGACGACCACGTAGAAGAGGAGCGCTCCGAGTGACAGCCAGGCGGACAGCCAGTTGACGGCGAAGCCGAACAGGAGCGTGGAGACGACCGCGAGGGTGATGCCGAAGGCGAGGCACTCGCGCGGCGAGACCATGCCGGTGACCAGCGGCCGCTGTGAGGTGCGGTCCATCAGGGCGTCGATGTCACGGTCGATGTACATGTTCAGCGCGTTGGCGCCGCCCGCGGAGAGGAAGCCGCCGACGGTGGTGGTCAGCACCAGCCAGAGCGACGGCACGCCCTGCTCGGCCAGGAACATCACCGGAATGGTGGTGATGAGGAGGAGCTCGATGATCCGCGGCTTGGTCAGCGCCACGAACGCCTTGACGCGGGCCCCGAACGGCCGATGGGCCCCCGGGCTGGGAGTCAAGACGACCCCTGCGGGTCGGGACTCGACGGCCGTCACGCACACCCCTGACAGAGAATTCCCAGCAAGTCCCGGGGCAATCGGTCGGATGGGCCCGGACGTTCCGGGCATGAGAACCCGGTGAAGACTTGCGCGTACCACGCCACTGTAGACGTTGCCCAGACGCCGCCCTTCGCGGGGGTGGGCTCGTGTTGGGGCCGGGTCCCGACGACTGTGCCGTGAGGCGGAAGTGACCGGTCTTGGGCACTCTGGAGGTGTGTGTCCCAACCGGTGGGCAGTCGAAAAAATGAGCGTTCCGGCGGGGGTAGGCTCGACAGCGCCCGGTGCGCCCACAGTCACCGGGAACGAACATGTGGAGAGGAGCCCTGACTCAGGGTGAGCACCAAGCCGACCACCACAGACCTTGAGTGGACCGAACTGGACCAGCGGGCCGTAGACACCGGCCGCGTTCTGGCCGCGGATGCTGTACAGAAGGTCGGCAACGGCCATCCTGGTACGGCGATGAGCCTGTCCCCGGCCGCGTACACGCTCTTCCAGAAGGTGATGCGCCACGACCCGGCGGACGCCGACTGGACCGGGCGCGACCGCTTCGTCCTGTCCGCGGGCCACTCGTCCCTCACGCTCTACATCCAGCTCTACCTGGCCGGGTACGGCCTGGAGCTGGACGACCTGAAGGCGTTCCGCACCTGGGGCTCCAAGACCCCGGGCCACCCGGAGTACGGCCACACCACGGGCGTGGAGACCACCACCGGCCCGCTGGGCCAGGGTGTCGCCAACGCCGTGGGCATGGCCATGGCCGCCCGCTACGAGCGCGGCCTGTTCGACCCGGAGGCGGCCCCCGGCACCTCCCCGTTCGACCACTTCGTCTTCGCGATCGCGGGCGACGGCTGCCTCCAGGAGGGCATCTCCGCCGAGGCGTCCTCGATGGCCGGTCACCAGAAGCTGGGCAACCTGGTCCTGCTCTGGGACGACAACCACATCTCGATCGAGGGCGACACCGAGACCGCCGTGTCCGAGGACACGCTGAAGCGGTACGAGGCGTACGGCTGGCACGTCCAGCGCGTGGCCCCGAAGGAGAACGGCGACCTCGACCCGCAGGCGCTGTTCGAGGCGATCGAGGCCGCCAAGGCCGAGACCGAGCGCCCGTCCTTCATCGCGATGCGCTCGATCATCGCCTGGCCCGCCCCGCACGCGCAGAACACCGAGGCCGCGCACGGCTCGGCGCTCGGCGACGACGAGGTCGCGGCGACCAAGCGCGTCCTGGGCTTCGACCCGGAGCAGACCTTCGAGGTCGCCGACGAGGTCATCGCGCACACCCGCGCCGCCCTGGACCGCGGCCGTGAGGCCCGCGCCGAGTGGGAGAAGTCGTTCGCAGCCTGGCGCACCGCCAACCCGGAGCGCGCCGCCGAGTTCGACCGCGTCAACGCGGGCGAGCTGCCCGAGGGCTGGGAGGAGAAGCTCCCCGTCTTCGAGACCGGCAAGGGCGTCGCCACCCGCGCCGCCTCCGGCAAGGTCCTGCAGGCGCTGGGCGAGGTCATCCCCGAGCTGTGGGGCGGCTCGGCCGACCTCGCGGGCTCGAACAACACGACGATCGACAAGAACTCGTCGTTCCTGCCGCAGGGCAACCCGCTGCCGGAGGCCGACCCGTACGGCCGCACGATCCACTTCGGCATCCGCGAGCACTCGATGGCCGCCGAGATGAACGGCATCGCGCTGCACGGCAACACCCGCATCTACGGCGGCACCTTCCTGGTGTTCTCCGACTACATGCGCAACGCGGTGCGTCTGTCGGCCCTGATGCACCTGCCGGTGACGTACGTGTGGACGCACGACTCCATCGGCCTGGGCGAGGACGGCCCGACCCACCAGCCGGTCGAGCACCTGGCCTCGCTGCGCGCGATCCCGGGTCTGAACGTGGTGCGTCCGGCGGACGCCAACGAGACCGCGATCGCCTGGCGCGAGATCCTCAAGCGCTACACCAAGGTGTTCGGCAAGGGCGCCCCGCACGGCCTGGTGCTCACCCGCCAGGGCGTGCCGACGTACGAGCCCAACGAGGGCGCGGCCAAGGGCGGTTACGTGCTGTTCGAGGCCACAGGCCCCTCGGGCGAGACCGCTGACGCCCAGGTCGTCCTCATCGGCACCGGCTCCGAGGTCCAGCTGGCCGTCGAGGCCCGCGAGGCGCTCCAGGCCGAGGGCGTCCCGACCCGGGTCGTCTCGATGCCGTCCGTCGAGTGGTTCGAGGAGCAGGACCAGGCGTACAAGGACAGCGTCCTGCCGCCGTCGGTCAGGGCGCGGGTCGCGGTCGAGGCCGGCATCGGCCTGACCTGGCACCGGTACGTGGGCGACGCGGGCCGCATCGTGTCGCTGGAGCACTTCGGTGCCTCCGCCGACGGCAAGGTGCTCTTCCGCGAGTTCGGCTTCACCGCCGAGAACGTGGCCGCCGCCGCCCGGGAATCTCTCGAAGCCGCCGCGCGCTGACGCCGGTATACGAACTAGTAGGAGATGCATTTCTCATGACAGACGCACTCAAGCGCCTCTCCGACGAAGGCGTCGCGATCTGGCTCGACGACCTGTCGCGCAAGCGGATCACCTCCGGCAACCTCGCCGAGCTGATCGACCAGTCGCACGTCGTGGGCGTCACGACCAACCCGTCGATCTTCCAGAAGGCGATCTCCTCGGGTGACGGCTACGAGCAGCAGCTCGCCGACCTCGCCGCCCGCAAGGTCACCGTCGAAGAGGCCATCCGCATGATCACGACGGCGGACGTGAGGGACGCCGCCGACATCCTGCGCCCGGTCTTCGACGCGACCGAGGGCCAGGACGGCCGGGTCTCCATCGAGGTCGACCCGCGCCTGGCGCACGACACCAAGGCCACCGTCGCCGAGGCCAAGCAGCTGGCCTGGCTGGTGGACCGGCCGAACACGCTCATCAAGATCCCGGCGACCAAGGCGGGCCTGCCCGCGATCACCGAGGTCATCGGCAAGGGCATCAGCGTCAACGTCACGCTGATCTTCTCCCTTGAGCGCTACCGCGAGGTCATGGACGCCTACCTGGCCGGCCTGGAGAAGGCCAAGGAGCGCGGCCTCGACCTGGCGAAGATCCACTCCGTGGCGTCCTTCTTCGTGTCCCGCGTGGACACCGAGATCGACAAGCGGATCGACGCGCTGGGCACCGACGAGGCCAAGGCCGCCCGCGGCAAGGCCGGCCTCGCCAACGCCCGTCTGGCCTACGAGGCGTACGAGGAGGTCTTCTCCTCGGACCGCTGGGCCGCGCTCGACAAGGCGCACGCCAACAAGCAGCGCCCGCTGTGGGCCTCCACCGGCGTGAAGGACAAGGCGTACAAGGACACCCTGTACGTCGACGACCTGGTCGCGCCGAACACCGTGAACACCATGCCGGAGGCCACCCTGGAGGCGGCCGCCGACCACGGGCAGATCACCGGCGACACCGTCTCGGGCACCTACGAGCAGGCGCGCGCCGAGCTCGACGCCGTCGAGAAGCTGGGCATCTCGTACGACGAGGTCGTGCAGCTCCTCGAGGACGAGGGCGTCGAGAAGTTCGAGGGCGCCTGGAACGACCTGCTCAAGTCCACCGAGGCGGAGCTCCAGCGCCTCGCACCCTCGGAGGCGTAAATCTTGACTGCGATTCGCCAAGCGAATCCGCTTCGTGACGCCGCAGACCGACGGCTCCCGCGTATCGCGGGGCCGTCGGGCCTGGTGATCTTCGGCGTCACGGGCGATTTGTCCCGTAAAAAGCTGATGCCCGCTGTCTATGACCTCGCCAACCGGGGTCTGCTTCCGCCGGGCTTCTCCCTGATCGGCTTCGCCCGCCGCGAGTGGCAGGACGAGGACTTCGCGCAGGAGGTCCACGACGCCGTCAAGGCGCACGCGCGGACCCCCTTCCGCGAGGAGGTCTGGCAGCAGCTCATCCAGGGCATGCGCTTCGTCCAGGGCGACTTCGACGACGACGACGCCTTCGAGCAGCTGAAGTCGACGATCGCCGAGCTCGACAAGGCGCAGGGCACCGGCGGCAACTTCGCCTTCTACCTCTCGGTGCCGCCGAAGTTCTTCCCGCAGGTCGTCCAGCAGCTCAAGAAGCACGGGCTCGCCGACCAGAAGAACGGCGCCTGGCGCCGCGCGGTCATCGAGAAGCCCTTCGGCCACGACCTGGTCTCCGCCCAGGAGCTCAACCAGGTCGTCCACGAGGTCTTCCCGCCGGACGAGGTCTTCCGGATCGACCACTACCTCGGCAAGGAGACCGTCCAGAACATCCTGGCGCTCCGCTTCGCCAACACCATGTTCGAGCCGCTCTGGAACCGGTCGTACGTCGACCACGTCCAGATCACGATGGCCGAGGACATCGGCATCGGCGGCCGGGCCGGGTACTACGACGGCATCGGCGCGGCCCGTGACGTGATCCAGAACCACCTCCTCCAGCTGCTCGCGCTGACCGCGATGGAGGAGCCCGCCTCCTTCGACGCGGACGCGCTGGCGGCCGAGAAGACCAAGGTCCTGGGCGCCGTGCGGCTGCCGAAGGACCTGGGCTCCAGCACGGTGCGCGGCCAGTACGCGGCCGGGTGGCAGGGCGGCGAGAAGGCCGTCGGCTACCTCCAGGAGGACGGTATCGACCCCAAGTCGAAGACCGACACCTACGCCGCCATCAAGCTGGAGATCGACAACCGCCGCTGGGCGGGCGTCCCGTTCTACCTGCGCACCGGCAAGCGCCTGGGCCGCCGCGTCACCGAGATCGCGGTGGTCTTCCAGCGCGCTCCGCACTCCCCCTTCGACCACACGGCGACGGAGGAGCTGGGGCAGAACGCGCTGGTCATCCGGGTCCAGCCGGACGAGGGCGTGACCGTCCGGTTCGGCTCCAAGGTGCCGGGCACCTCGATGGAGGTGCGGGACGTGTCGATGGACTTCGCCTACGGCGAGTCCTTCACCGAGTCCAGCCCCGAGGCGTACGAGCGGCTCATCCTCGACGTCCTGCTCGGCGACTCCAACCTCTTCCCCCGCTTGGAGGAGGTCGAGCTGTCCTGGAAGATCCTCGACCCGATCGAGCAGTACTGGGACGCCCACGGCAAGCCCGCGCAGTACGCGTCGGGCACCTGGGGCCCGGTCGAGGCGGACGAAATGCTCGCACGAGACGGACGGAGCTGGCGCCGGCCATGAAGATCGACCTTACGGACACCACGGCCAGCAAGATCAACAAGGCGCTCGTCCAGGGCCGCCGCGCCGTCGGCACACCCGCCGTCGGCATGGTCCTGACCCTGGTCATCGTCACCGACGAGGAGAACGCGTACGACGCGCTCCGCGCCGCGAGCGACGCCTCGCGCGAGCACCCCTCGCGCACCCTGGTGGTCATCAAGCGGGTCTCGCGCTCGCCGCGCGACCGCACCCAGTCGCGCCTGGACGCCGAGGTACGGGTCGGCGCGGACGCGGGCACCGGCGAGACGGTCATGCTCCGGCTGTACGGCGAGGTGGTCAACCACGCCCAGTCGGTGGTGCTGCCGCTGCTGCTGCCGGACGCGCCGGTCGTCGTCTGGTGGCCGGTGAACTCGCCGATCGACCCGGCCAACGACCCGCTGGGCGCCCTCGCCCAGCGCCGGGTCACCGACACCTACGCCGCCGAGCAGCCCATAGAGGAGCTGACCGGCCGCGCCGAGACCTACACCCCGGGCGACACCGACCTGGCGTGGACCCGCATCACGCCCTGGCGCTCGATGCTGGCCGCGGCGCTCGACCAGGTGTCGTGCAAGGTGACCTCGGTCGAGGTGGAGGGCGAGGAGTTCAACCCGAGCTGCGAGCTGCTCGCCATGTGGCTCGCGGACCGGCTGGACGTACCGGTGAAACGCTCGCAGTCCTCCGGCCCGGGCCTGACGGCCGTACGGATGGAGACGGACTGCGGCCCGATCGTCCTGGACCGCGCCGACGGCTCGCTGGCCACGCTCTCGATCCAGGGCCAGCCGGACCGCGCGGTGGCGCTCAAGCGGCGCGAGACGGCCGAGCTGATCGCCGAGGAGCTGCGGCGCCTGGACCCGGACGACACCTACGCCTCCGCGCTGAAGTACGGCGTGGACCGCCTCGGTGAGCCCTCGGCCGGGAAGGCGGCGGACGGAAAGGCTGGGGACGGGAAGCCTGGGGACGGGAAGGCGGCGGCCCCGGCCGGGACCGGTCCCGCCTCGGAGGACTCCTCCGACGCCAAGCCCGCCGCGAAGAAGGCCCCGGCCAAGAAGGCGGCGGCGAAGTGAGCACCCCTCAGCTCGTCGTCCACCGCGACAAGGAGCTGATGGCGCAGGCCGCCGCGGCCCGGCTGATCACGAAGATCGTGGACGCCCAGGCCGCGCGCGGCTCGGCGTCCGTGGTCCTCACCGGCGGCCGCAACGGCAACGGGCTGCTCGCGGCCCTCGCCTCCTCTCCGGCCCGGGACGCGATCGACTGGTCGCGGCTCGACCTGTGGTGGGGCGATGAGCGGTTCCTGCCGGAGGGCGACCCGGAGCGCAACGTCACCCAGGCCCGTCAGGCGCTGCTCGACGCGGTGCCGGTCGACCCGAAGCGGGTGCACGCGATGCCCGCCTCGGACGGCCCGTACGGCAACGACGTGGACGCCGCAGCGGCGGCCTACGCCGAGGAGCTGGCCGCCGCGTCCGGCCCGGAGGACCACGGCGACGTGCCGACGTTCGACGTGCTGATGCTGGGGGTCGGGCCCGACACCCATGTGGCGTCGCTCTTCCCGGAGCTGCCCGCGGTGCGCGAGACCGAGCGGACGGTGGTCGGGGTGCACGGCGCGCCCAAGCCGCCGCCGGTGCGGGTCTCGATGACACTGCCGGCGATCCGGGCGGCCCGCGAGGTGTGGCTGCTCGCGGCGGGCGAGGACAAGGCGCAGGCCGCGGCCATCGCCCTGTCGGGCGCGGGCGAGATACAGGCTCCGGCCGCGGGGGCGTACGGCCGTGGCCGCACCCTGTGGCTGCTCGACTCGGCGGCCGCGTCCCGGCTGCCGCGGGCGCTGTACCCACCGGCCTCGCCGTGAGGCCCGCGGGCCCGGTCCACCACTTGGTGGGCCGGGCCCGCTGCTTTTCGCTTTCGGCTTTCTGCCTTCTTCCCTCTGCCTTCTTCCCTCTGCCTTCTGCCTTCTGCCTTCTGCCCGGACGTTTTCCGTACCGGCGTCAGAGGATGATCTGCTCGCCGCCGGACGCCTCCAGGCGGGCGATGGCGGTACGGACCGCCGCCACGAAGCCGTCGTAGACGCCCGTGGTGCTGGTCGCCCGGCCCGCGATGGTGTTCACGGTGAACATGGACTTGCGCAGCTCGGTCGTGATCTCCAGCTGGGCGCCCTTGCCGAGCAGGGTCCGGTTGCAGATGTTGAGCGGCTCGACGCCGGCCAGGTCCGGCTCGGTGGAGCCGTCGATGGTCTGGAACCCGGCGGCGCGCAGGGCGTCGTGCAGATACGTCTTGAGGGTGGTGTTCAGACCGCCCACCACGACCGCCTCGGGGCGCGAGACCGGCGCCCCGGCCTGGCTGGCGGTGCAGCCGTGCAGGCTCACCACGTTGAGGTTGGCGGCGGCGATGGACAGGGCCACCTTGTCGTCGCAGTTCTTCGACGTGACGTGCAGCTCGCTGTTGTTGCTGCTCCGGATGGCCTCGAACATCCAGTAGTCGTACGCCGGGCCGCCCGTGGCGGCGAGCGTCGCCGGGTCGTACCCGGCGATGCCGAGGCAGAGCTCGGAGGTGCCGCCCTCTATGCCGCCGCCGTGCAGCGCGAGGATCGCGGTGCGGCCGTACGCGACGGCCGTCTTCTGGTCGCTGTCGACCTGCTCGTGCCGCTTGTAGCGTCTGGCGAAGTCGGTGCCCTCCTTGCCGGCGAGCTTGGTGTAGAGGTCGGTGTTGGACGAGTAGAGGTCGTTGGTGCCCGTGGCGTGCGCGGCGCTCGCGCCGAGCCCGCTCATCAGCGGACCGGCGACAGTGGCGGTGGCCAGGGCGGTGAGAACCGTACGACGGCTGGTGGAAGTCATGCCCGTAATGATCCATACCGCGTACGGGAGTGCTACGGCCGGGTCGGGTTCCGTCCGGGTCTTTTCGGCCGGGTTGTTGTTCGGCCTGGTCAGCGCGGTGCGGCCACGTCGCGGGGGACCAACTCCCGTATCAGGAACGGCTCCAGGAGGCCCGGGACCGCCTCCGCGGCGAAGGCCAGGCCCTCGGCCTCGGCGGCGTCGCGTACCGAGTACGCTCCGGCCCCGGCGGCCGTAGTGGCGGTCAGCGTGAGGAGCCCGGCGCGGCGCTGGAAGACGGACTGCTTCACCGTCCAGCCGATGACGCCGCCGCGCTGGAGGGCCACCGTGGCCCGGCGGACCGTGCCCGAACGGGCCACCAGATAGGCCCCGTCGACGCCGTGCCCCAGGTTCCGGTACGCGTCGAGGGCGAGGGCCACCGCGAGCGGCACCCCGGCCCCCGCGCACCCGGCCGCCACATAGAACAGGACCGGCGTCAGCAGCACCCCCAGCAGGGCCAGGACCGCCACCGGGGCGAGGACGGCGAGCCCCGCCCACCGCAGCCGCCGCCCCCGGGCCGCACGCGGGTGCGGGGTGAGAACGGGGCCGGCTGGAGCGACGCCCGTCGGGGCGCCGGGCGAGATGGGGGTAGTTGGGGCGGGGGCGGTCGGGGCGACGTCCGTCGGGGCGCCGGGCGAGGTGGGGGCGGTTGGGGCGATGCCTAGCGGGGCGGCGCTGGGCGGGGCGGAGGCGGGCGGAGCCGCGCCAGCCGAGGCGGCACTGGGCGGGGCGGCGCTGGGCGGGGCGGCGCCGGGCGGGGCGGCGCCGGGCGGGGCGGGGGCGATCGGGGCGGGGGCGATCGGGGCGGGGGCGATCGGGGCGGGGGCGATCGGGGCGATGCCTAGCGGGGCGGTCGGCTCGCGCAGCACGCGGGCGGCCACCTCGGCCGCGACCGCGCGGGGCACGGGCGGCAGCAGCGTCTTGTCCTCGGCGTGCTCGTCGTCATCGCTCTTGGCCAGGCCCGTGGCGATCGCGTCGAGCCGGGCCGCCCCGCACAGCCGGACGCCCAGCGGCTCGACCAGCTCGACGCCGCGCAGCCTGCGCTCCTCGATGGAGATCGAGCGGGAGGTGAGCAGCCCCCGGCGCACCCGCAGGGTGCCGCCGGGCTCCCGCTCCAGACGGTAGTTCCACCACATCTCGACCCAGAGGCCGAGCGCGCCGCCCACTCCCACGACCAGGGCCGCGACGGCGACGGTGAGGACGATCCAGCCGAGCGGGGTGTCGTGGAAGCGGTCCCCGGCCCAGTGCACCACCTTGTCCTGGACGCCGAACCAGTCGCTGATCTGCATCAGCCCGCCGAACGCGGCCCCGGCGAGCGCGGGCGCCACGAACGACACCGGCGCGTACCGGATCCACCCGGGGTCCAGCGCCGCCAACTCGCCCTGGTGGTACGACCCTTCGGGCTCCGCCGCCGCGCGGTCGAGCAGCACCCGGCGCAGCCGCTCGCCCTCGGCCCGGGTGACCGGGTCGAGCTCCAGCGTGGACTCGCCCCCGGCGCTGTGCTCGCCGGTGCCGATACGGACCTTGACCAGGCCGAGTATCCGCAGCAGCGGGTGGGCGGTGAGGTCGACGCTGCGGATCCGTTCACGGGCGAGCGAGCGGCGCTTCACCAGGAGCAGCCCGGTGTGCAGCTCGGCCCGTTCTGGGCCGATCCGGTACCGGGTGCGGCGCCAGCCCACGTATCCCGCGAGGGCGCCACCGCCGAGCGGCAGCACGATCCAGCCCGTCGCCAGGGCGACGGCCCAGCCGGACGGCACCTTGGCCAGCACGGCCAGCGCGGTGGGCAGCCCGGCGCCCACCGCGAGCCCGGCCCCCAGCACCGTGAAGACCACGACCCGCCGCCAATCGAGCCGCAGCCAACCGTCGGTGGAGGGGGCGGAGATGTCGGAGGCGGAAGCGGCGGAGGCCGAGGCCGAGGAGGCGGCCGAGGCGGGGCCGGGACCGGATACGCGGCCCGGGCCCGGGCCCGGGGCTCCCGGGAGGTCGGCGCTCATGTCGCGTCCCCCGGCGTCGCCCCCGTGATCCGCGTCAGCCGTTCGGCCAGCTCGGCCGCCACCTCGTGGTGCAGGCCCTCGATCCTCAGGGCGCCCTTGGCGGAGGCGGTGGTGACGGTGACCGTGGCCAGCGCGAACGACTGCTCCAGCGGGCCGCGCACGGTGTCCACGGTCTGGATCCGCGACATCGGCGCGATCCGGGACTCCTGCCAGAAGTACCCCGTACGCACATACACCGCGTCCTCGGTGACCTCCCAGCGGTGCACCCGGTACCACCACAGAGGGAGGAGAGCGACGCAGGCCGCGCCCAGGGCCGCCAGCGCCGCCGCCGACCCGAGCAGCCACACCCGGGCGGGCCCGACCAGCACGCCGAGCACGCCCAGGACGAGCACCGGCACGGCAGCGAGCAGCAGCAGTCGCGCGCGCCACCAGCCGACAGCTCTGGCGTCCAGTGCGTTCCTCGGCGGCCGGAGCCGGACCGCCGCCCCCTCCCCCTTCATGGCATCAACGCCCCCGCAATGCCCGGTACTTGGCGACCAGGGCCTTGCTGGACCCGTCCAGGCCCGGCACCTCGGCCCCTTCGGTCAGCGCGGGCTCGACGCGCTTGGCGAGGACCTTGCCGAGCTCCACGCCCCACTGGTCGAACGAGTCGATGTTCCAGATCGCGCCCTGGACGAACACCTTGTGCTCGTACAGCGCGATGAGCTGGCCGAGGACGGACGGCGTCAGCTCGCGTGCCAGGATCGTGGTCGTGGGGTGGTTGCCGCGGAACGTCTTGTGCGGCACCAGCTCCTCGGCCACACCCTCCGCCCGTACCTCCTCCGGCGTCTTGCCGAAGGCCAGCGCCTGCGTCTGGGCGAAGAAGTTGGCCATCAGCAGGTCGTGCTGGGCGGCCAGGGCCGGCTGGAGGCCGGCGACCGGCTCGGCGAAGCCGATGAAGTCGGCCGGGATGACCTTGGTGCCCTGGTGGATCAACTGGTAGTACGCGTGCTGCCCGTTGGTGCCCGGGGTGCCCCAGACGACCGGCCCGGTCTGCCACTCGACCGGGTTGCCGTCACGGTCCACGGACTTGCCGTTGGACTCCATCTCGAGCTGCTGGAGGTAAGCGGTGAACTTCGACAGATAGTGGCTGTAGGGCAGCACGGCGTGCGACTGAGCGTCGAAGAACGCCCCGTACCAGACGCCCAGCAGGCCGAGCAGGAGCGGCGCGTTGGCCTCGGCGGGGGCGGTGCGGAAGTGCTCGTCGACCAGGTGGAAGCCGTCCAGCATCTCGCGGAAGCGGTCCGGGCCGATGGCGATCATCAGCGAGAGGCCGATCGCCGAGTCGAACGAGTAGCGCCCGCCGACCCAGTCCCAGAACTCGAACATGTTGGCCGTGTCGATGCCGAAGTCCGCGACCTTCTCGCCGTTGGTGGAGAGCGCCACGAAGTGCTTGGCGACCGCTTCCTGACCGGCCCCCATTTCGGTGAGGAGCCAGTCGCGCGCGGAAGTGGCGTTGGTGATGGTCTCGATGGTGGTGAAGGTCTTGGACGCGATGATGAAGAGCGTCTCGGCCGGGTCCAGGTCGCGGACCGCTTCGTGGAGGTCGGCGCCGTCGACGTTGGAGACGAAACGGACCGTCAGCCCCCGGTCGGTGAACGAGCGCAGCGCCTCGTACGCCATCGCCGGGCCGAGGTCGGATCCGCCGATGCCGATGTTGACGACGTTCTTGATCCGCTTGCCGGTGTGCCCGGTCCACTCCCCCGACCGGACGCGCTCGGAGAACGCGGCCATCTTGTCGAGCACCGCGTGCACGCCCGGCACCACGTTCTCCCCGTCGACCTCGACGACCGCGTCGCGCGGGGCGCGCAGCGCGGTGTGCAGCACCGCGCGGTCCTCGGTCGTGTTGATCTTCTCGCCGCGGAACATGGCGTCCCGCAGCCCCGCCACGTCGGCCGCCTCGGCCAGCTCGCGCAGCAGCCCGAGGGTCTCGTCGGTGACGAGGTGCTTCGAGTAGTCGAGATGCAGGTCGCCGACCGCCAGGGTGTATCCCGTGCCGCGGCCGGGGTCGGCGGCGAACAGCTCGCGCAGATGGGTGTCCCCCAACTGCTCACGGTGCTTGCCCAGTGCGCTCCACTCGGGCATCTGGTTGAGCCTGGTACGGCCTTCTGCGTTCATCTCTGACATCAGCCCACTTCCTCGTACTCGCGTACGTACCTGCCCCGCTGCCTCTCCAACCTAGTTGATCAGGACGTAAGGGCAGGAATCAGAGCGGCCACGGCGGCCAGGAACAATCCGGACGCCACCAGGGCCGGTGTGTTGAGCCCCCAGGAGGAGGCCGCCGCGCCGCCCATGAGCGCGCCCAGCGGCGTGCCCGCCACGGCGAGCGTGCGGAAGGCCGCACTGGTCCGCCCCAGCATGGCCCGCGGGGTTCGCTCCTGCATCAGGGTCACCTGGTTGACGTTCCACACCATCCCCATCACCCCGAACACCGCCATGGCCGCGATCGATGCCCACAGTTCCCGTATGGACCCCATCGCCAGCAGGCACACCGTCTGGACCGCGCCCGCGAGCAGCACGCTGCCCATCCGGCCGAGGCGCCGGGCCAGCCCCTGGGTGAGCAGCCCGCCCGCCACGCTGCCCGCCCCGTACGCCGTGATCGCCGCCGCGTAGCCGCCGTGGCCCGCGTGGAGCCAGCCGGTGATGTGCAGGACCAGGGTGGCGATGAGCGCGCCGACGCCGATGTTGCAGAGCGTCGTGGCCACGCAGAGCGCACGCAGGTTCCGCTCGCCCCACAGCGCCCGCAGCCCCTCGGCCGTCTCGCCGCGCAGGGTGGAGCCCGGCTTGCGGGCGGACCGCTCCGGGGCCGCCGTGCGCAGCGAGGCCACCAGCGCCGCCGCGAGGACGAAGCTGGCCGCGTCCGCCACGTATGGCACGCCGTCGCCCGCCGTCAGGAGCAGCGGCACCAGGGGCGCGGCGAGGAAGCCGCCGGCCAGCTGCTGGCCGGTCATCAGCCGGGCGTTGGCGCGGCCCAGCGCGGGCTTCGACACCAGCGCGGGGAGCAGGGCCGTCGCCGCGTTGTCGAAGAGCGTCTGGAGCGAGGTGAGCGCGAAGGCGAGCGCGATGAGCAGGGCTATGGAGGCGTGCCCCAGGGCCACGGCCGCGGCGAAGGCGGCCACCAGCGCACCGCGCACCAGGTCGACCGCCCACATCGCCCGGCGCTGGTCCACCCGGTCCGCCACGGCGCCGCCGAGCAGCCCGAAGAGCAGCCAGGGCAGGAAGCCGCACGCCGTGACCAGCGCGACCAGCATCGGATCGCTGGTCAGCGAGGCCGCCAGCAGGGGCAGCGCGGCAGCCCGCAGCGAGTCCCCGAACCGGGACACCACCGCGGCCGTCCACAGCCGCCCGAACCCCCCGCGCCACGCGGGCACCTCGGCCGCCGCGGCGGCCGCGCTCTCCAGCGTTGCCACAACTCCCCCATGTGATCGACTGATTCACACGGTAAGGGGAGCCACTGACAATGCCCGGCGAGCCCTCTTGACCTGGGGTGATACCGAAGGGCCCGGCAGACGAACCGAGTTCGTCTGCCGGGCCCTTCGCCATCAGATCTCGCCGCGCAGCTTGGCGAGCGCCTCCGCGAGGATCGCCTCGCCGTCCGCGTCGCTGCGCCGCTCCCGCACATACGCGAGGTGGGTCTTGTACGGCTCCGTGCGCGGCGGGTCCGGCGGGTTGTCCCGGTCCTGGCCGGCCGGGAAACCGCAGCGCGGGCAGTCCCACGTCTCCGGAACCTGTGCGTCACTGGCGAAGCTCGGCTGCGTCTCGTGCCCGTTCGAGCACCAGAAGGAGATGCGGAGACGCGGCGCGGACTCGCCGCGCTCGGCCTCACCCATCGGCCCCGCTCCGACCCGGCTTCCCCGGATCGCGTTGCCACTTGCCACGGTCGTAACTCCCTGCGTGATGGTGCTCGAAGATGCCCCAGTCTACGTAAGGCCCAACGCGCGTCCAGCGATTGTAGTTACACCCGATCCCTGAACGCGGAGACGACAGGTCAGTTGTCCAGCTTCATCAGCAGACCAAGTACGACAATGCTCGCGAACCACAGCAGACCGACCACGACGGTGATCCGGTCCAGGTTGCGCTCGGCGACCGAGGAACCGCCGACGGACGACTGCATTCCGCCACCGAACATGTCGGAGAGGCCGCCGCCCTTTCCCTTGTGCATCAGCACCAGCAGCATCAGCAGCAGGCTGAAGACGATCAGGGCAATCGAGAACCCGACAATCACGGCTGGACCAACTTCCTAGGACTGATATGGCGACGGGGGCCGGGGGGACGTATTCCATAATCCCGAGCCCGACCCCCGCAAGGGTACGACGGATCCGCGCTACCGCATACTCACTGGTCGCGGAAGCGGACGATCTTGACGAACTCGTCCGCGTCGAGCGCCGCGCCGCCCACCAGGGCTCCGTCGACATCCGGCTGCGCCATGATCGCAGCCACGTTCGAGGCCTTGACCGAGCCGCCGTACTGGATGCGGACCTTGTCGGCCAGCTCCTGCGAGTAGAGCTCCGCCAGGCGGCCGCGGATGGCTCCGCACACCTCCTGGGCGTCCTCGGGGGTGGCGACCTCGCCGGTGCCGATGGCCCACACCGGCTCGTACGCGATCACGATGGACTCGGCCTGCTCGGCCGGGACGTCCTGGAGGCCGCCGTCCAGCTGGGCCAGCGTGTACTGCACCTGCTGGCCGGCCTTGCGGATGTCCAGGCCCTCGCCGACGCAGAGGATCGGGGTCAGACCGTGCTTGAACGCGGCCTTCACCTTGGCGTTGCAGAGCTCGTCGCTCTCCTGGTGGTACTGACGGCGCTCGGAGTGGCCCACGGCCACATAGGTGCACTTCAGCTTGGAGAGCATCGAGCCCGAGATCTCACCGGTGTAGGCACCGGAGTCCTGCGCCGAGATGTCCTGGGCGCCGTACTTGATCTTGAGCTTGTCGCCGTCGACCAGGGTCTGCACCGACCGCAGGTCCACGAACGGCGGCAGGACCGCGACCTCGACGGCGTCGTAGTCCTTGTCGGCCAGGGCGAAGGCGAGCTTCTGGACGTGCGCGATGGCCTCAAGGTGGTTGAGGTTCATCTTCCAGTTGCCGGCCATCAGCGGGATACGCGTGGTCACGGTGTTCAGTCCTCCAGTGCGGCAAGGCCGGGAAGCGTCTTGCCCTCAAGGTATTCGAGGCTCGCGCCGCCGCCGGTCGAGATGTGACCGAAAGCGTTCTCGTCGAAGCCGAGCGTGCGC
Source organism: Streptomyces sp. NPDC023838 (assembly GCF_040639555.1). Classification (NCBI taxonomy): domain Bacteria; kingdom Bacillati; phylum Actinomycetota; class Actinomycetes; order Kitasatosporales; family Streptomycetaceae; genus Streptomyces; species Streptomyces sp. NPDC023838. The sequence goes on along the minus strand of NZ_JBFAAD010000016.1, from coordinate 107,575 downwards.
ACGGCGGCGGCCGAGTCGCCGCCGCCGACGACGGTGAAGCCGTCGCAGTTCAGGAGCGCCCGCGCGACGGCCTGGGTGCCGCCGGCGTAGTCGGGGTGCTCGAAGACACCGACCGGACCGTTCCAGAACACGGTCTCGGCATCGGCGATCTTCGACGCGTACAGCTCGCGGGTGCGGGGGCCGATGTCCAGGCCCTCCTTGTCGGCGGGGATCTTGTCCGCGTCGACGGTGATGAAGTCGGCCGGGGCCTTGGTCTTCAGGTCCGGGAAGTCGGACGAGGCCAGGATGTCGACCGGCAGGACCAGCTCGACACCGCTCTTCTCGGCGCGCTCCATGTACTCCGTGACGACCGGGATCTGGTCCTCCTGGAGCAGCGAGATGCCGACCTCGTGACCCTGGGCCTTGAGGAAGGTGTACGCCATGCCGCCGCCGATGAGGATGCGGTCGGCCTTGCCGAGCAGCTGGTCGATGACGGCGAGCTTGTCGGAGACCTTGGCGCCGCCGAGCACCACCACGTACGGGCGCTTCACCTCGGCGGTGAGCTTCTTCAGGACGCCCACCTCGGTGGCGATGAGGAAGCCGGCCGCGTGCGGCAGGCGCGCGGGCAGGTCGAAGACCGAGGCGTGCTTGCGGTGCACCGCGCCGAAGCCGTCGCCCACGTAGACGTCGGCGAGCGCGGCGAGCTGGTCGGCGAAGGCGCCGCGCTCGGCGTCGTCCTTGCTCGTCTCACCGGCGTTGAAGCGCAGGTTCTCCAGCACGGCGACCTGGCCGTCGGCGAGCGCCGCGACGGTCTCCTTGGCGGAGTCACCGACGGTGTCGGTGGCGAACGCGACGTCCGCGCCCAGCAGTTCACCGAGCCGCGTCGCCGCCGGGGCGAGCGAGAAGGCCGGGTCCGGGGCGCCCTTGGGGCGGCCCAGGTGCGAGGCGACGACCACGCGCGCGCCGGCCTCGGCGAGCTTGGCGATCGTCGGCTGGACGGCGCGGATGCGGCCGTCGTCGGTGATGGTGGTGCCGTCGAGCGGCACGTTGAGGTCGGCGCGGACGAATACCCGCTTGCCGGAGACGCCCTCGGCGAGAAGTTCGTCGATCGTCTTCATGTGTTTCTGCGACTCCTTGGAGAAGGACGAGGCAAGCGACAGGGCTCGTGCGGCGCATCGTTGCGCTGCCCGAGCCCTGTGCTCACATCGAGATGCCTGCCCTGAGACTTATCAGACTTAGAGCTGGCCGCCGACGAAGACGGTGAGGTCGACGAGGCGGTTCGAGTAGCCCCACTCATTGTCGTACCAGCCGAGGATCTTCACCGACTTGCCCTCCTGGACCATGGTCAGGGAGGAGTCGAAGGTGCAGGAGGCCGGCTCGCCGACGATGTCGGAGGAGACGATCGGGTCCTCGGTGTACTCCAGGATGCCCTGGAGCTCGCCCTCGGCGGCCTTCTTGAACGCGGCGTTGACCTCGTCCTTGGTCACCTCGCGCTCCAGCTCCACGACCAGGTCGGTGGCCGAGCCGGTCGGGACCGGGACGCGCATCGCGATGCCGTCGAGCTTGCCCTTGAGCTTGGGGAGCACCAGCGCGGTGGCCTTCGCGGCACCGGTGGTGGTGGGGATGATGTTCTCGGCGGCGGCGCGGGCGCGACGCAGGTCCGAGTGCGGGAAGTCCAGGATGCGCTGGTCGTTCGTGTACGCGTGGACGGTCGTCATCAGGCCCTTGACGATGCCGAAGTTCTCGTCGAGGACCTTGGCCATCGGCGCCACACAGTTGGTGGTGCAGGAGGCGTTGGAGATGACGTGGTGGCTGGCCGCGTCGTACTTGTCCTGGTTGACGCCCATCACGATGGTGATGTCCTCGTCCTTGGCCGGAGCCGAGATGAGGACCTTCTTGGCGCCACCGGCGATGTGCTTCTCGGCGTCGGCCTTCTTGGTGAAGATGCCGGTCGACTCGATGACGATGTCGACGCCCAGCTGACCCCAGGGGATGTCGGCCGGGTTGCGCTCGGAGAGCACCTTGATGGTGTGGCCGTCCACCGTGATGGTGTCGGCGGTGTGCGTGACCTCGGCCTTGAGACGGCCCAGAATCGTGTCGTACTTCAGCAGGTGAGCAGTGGTCGCGGTGTCACCCAGGTCGTTGACAGCCACGATCTCGATGTCAGCACCCTGCTCCAGCAGCGCGCGGAAGTAGTTGCGCCCGATGCGGCCAAAGCCGTTGATGCCTACGCGGATCGTCACGAACCGATCTCCTCGTTAGGTACGCCGGTTTTCGACGCCGGCGAGTTGTATGGGATGTCCCCGACCGCTTATGACCCTACCTCTCCCGGAGCCGTGGAGTGACATCGAGCGCACCTCCAAAAGCGGCCCCAACGGCCCGGACATGGCCGACGGCCCATACCTACCAACGGGTAAGGGCCGTCGGGGGGACTTTTGTCCCGACTACGGAGCGTGATGGCCGGGCCCAGGGGCGCCCCCGGCGCTCAGTACGGGAACGCCCCGGTCCGGATCAGTCCCGGAGCGCGCGGAGCGCCCTGCCGATCACGTTCTTGCGGTCGGCCGCCGACGGCACGTGCTCCAGGCCGAAGCCGAGCAGCACGGTGTCGTGGGTGGTGACGGCCGCCTGGGAGTGGAACAGCGCCTGGGAGCGGGCCCAGTCGCCGGCGTTGCCGGGGCTGCCGGCCGGCGGTCCCGGCACGCTCCACGGGCCGAGCGCCGTCTCGAAGCCCTCGGCGCCCTGCGCGGCGCCGCCGACGACCAGCTTGGTGTCGTCGACGAAGGCGCCCACCCCGCCGGTGCCGGGGTCCGACACATAGGAGATGGACAGCTCGACCTGCTTGCCCGCGTAGGCGCCGAGGTCGACCGAGACCGGCTGCCAGCCGTTGGAGGAGCCGGTGAAGCGGTTCCACGCGCCCGAGGTGCCGGTCGCCGTGCAGGCGCTGGCGCCGACGGTCAGATAGTGCGCCAGGAACGGGTGACCCTGGACGTAGTAGCCCTGCTCGCACTGGGTGGGCACCGCCTGGCTGGTGCCGCCGTTGGCGTCCGGCAGGGTGGTCCAGTCGTCCTGCCCGACCGTGTGCGCCTCGACGATCACGTTGTCGAAGCCGGGCTCGGTGTCGTAGCTGAGCTGGAACTGCAGGCTCGGCTTCTCCGCCGCCGTCGTGCCGCCCAGGTCGACCGTCCGGGACAGCCGCATATAGGCGCTGTCCTGGTGCTTGGCCGCCGCGAACCAGTCGCCCACGGCCGGCTCGAACGGGGTGCGGGTCCCCGGGTAGCTGCCCGCGGCCGCGCTCCTGAACTGCGGGAACTGGTCGGGCTTGAGCGTGTCCGAGGTGATCGTGTACGCCCCGGCCAGGTTCAGCGGGTTGTCGCTCGCGTCGGCCAGGGACGCCTTGGCGCCCGCCAGGTTCCCGGTGCCCTGGAAGGCGGGCGGGGACTTCAGGCCGACGCGGTTGTAGGCGCCGAGGTAGTACTGGGCGAAGTCGTCGGAGTCGGCGCCGCCGAGGTCGACGGTGCCGCCCGCCTGCTCACCGGCGTTGACGAGCCGGCCGCCCTCGTTGAGGTAGTCGCGCACGGCCACGGTGACCGCGGCGGTGGGCCGCTCGGCGCCCGTGTACCAGACGGCCGTCCTGAAGTGGCTGAGCACGCCGAGCGCGCTCGGCGTGCCCTGGGTGGCCACGTCCCAGACCGCGGACTTGCGGCCGTTGTCGGCGAGCGCCTTGGTGTACGCGCCGACGTGCTGGGCGGGCGCGGTGCCGCCCTCCTCCGCGATCACCAGCGTGTCGCCCTTGGGCCGGGCGGCCACGGTGTAGGTGAACGGCGTGCTGGAGGTCCGCTTGCCGGCCCGGGTGCGCCCGGTGAACCAGACCTCCACCTTGGAGCCGACGTCCGCGCCCTCGACGGTGGCCCGGTACTGGTCGAAGTGGATGTTGTCCTCGCCGCCGTAGACGTCGCCGCCCTTCCAGGCCTTGAGGTCCTCGGTCTGCTTACGGCCGCCGTCGATGCGGTAGTTGAGCGTCTTGTCGCGCACCGACTTGCGTACGGTGACGGCGACTTCCTGGTCCTCGCCGCGGGCGTACGAGGTGGTGAAGGCGTCCGGGGTGAAGTCGGGGGCGTCGATGCCGACCGGGGAGACCGGCTGGTCGGCGTGGCGCGCGGTATCGGCGACGGCCAGCGCGAACGGGATGTTCTTGGTGAACTCCTGCTGGATCAGCTTCTCGTCGTCGGGGAAGTTGAAGACCGACTGGCAGTCACCGGGCTTCCACTGGTCGCCCGGGTCGATCCGGGAGGCTGTCTGACAGGTCGACATCTCCGGGGTGAACATGTGCACCCCGTTGACGTTCCCCGCGTGGCCGTCGGCCTCGCCGTTGGTGGTGTACAGCTCGGAGGAGAGCTGCGAGCGGTAGCCGGGGATGGCGGGCTTGTCGGGCGTACCGGCCAGGGACTTGTAGAGGACGTCGTCCGGGGTCGGCGTGGCGACCTGCCAGCCCACTCCGTACAGCAGCAGCTCGGCCGCGGAGTGGTAGTTGATGGCGTAGCCGAAGCCGACGCGCTTCTCGAAGGAGTCCAGCGCGCGGGTCTCCGGCTCGGAGCCCGCGGAGGGACCGCGGTAGGTCTCGTCGGCCGGGTCGGGGGACGAACCCTCGTTGTCGTAGCCCCATTTGTACGGGAAGTTACGGTTGGGGTCGACACCGTCGCCGGGGGTGATCTTCCCGTCGCCGTTGTTGTCGCGCAGGTTCTTGCGCCACAGGCGCTGCTGGGTGCCGGTGAAGGTGTAGTCGTACCCGTCGGGGTTGGCGGACAGCACGAACCACAGCTCGGTGGAGTCCACGATCTGGGTGATCCGCGGGTCCTTGCCGTAGTTGTCCAGGTAGTAGTGCATCAGCCGCCGGGTCATCTCCGGGGTGATCCACTCACGCGCGTGCTGGTTCGACATGTACAGCACGGAGGGCTTGGAGCCGTCGCGGGTCTTGGCCGCGCCCTTGGTGAGCTTGAGGGCGAGGATGTCCTGGCCCTTGACCGTCTTGCCGATCGACTCGACCTTGGTGAGGCCGGGGTGCGCGAGCTGGGTGTCGACGATCTCCTTCTTCAGGCCGTTGTCCCCGCTGTAGGGGCGGAAGACGCCGTCCCCCTGGGCCTTGAGGCGCTTCTCGGTCGCTGTCGAGAGGGTGTGCTCGGTGAGGTCGACGCCCTGCTTCTTCAGCGCGCCGGCCTGCTTGCGGGTGAGGTAGAGCTCGACCTTGGCGGTCCCCTTGGCGGGTACCTGCGCGGACAGTTCCTGGCCGTCGGCGCCCTGGCGGAGCAGCAGCGGCAGCTGCGCCTTGGTGACGTCGGCGTACCAGACGGAGAGTCCTTCGCCTGTGCCGCCGCCCGGGCTGGCGTGGGCGGCTGGTACCGCCGCCAGACCGGCCGTGAGCAGTGAAGCCGCGGCGAGGATCGCTCTCGCTCTGCGTCTCATTGGCCCCCCTTGCTGTTGTGTGCCACGAAAGTGGACAGACGCCAGGCTCATGACACTTCATGATCATGTCAATACCGTGCGAGGGTGGTGAAACCGGAACCGGCGCCCACAAGTGGGCGCCGGTTCCGGCGAGTTGAATCCTAGGGCGTGCGAGCGGCGCGAGAGGGGGAACGACGCGAAGCGGAGGGAACACTCCGCCGGTCAGCCGACCAGGCCGTCCGCCATCTCCTCGGTCAGATTGGACTCGGTGCCCGGAATGCCCAGGTCCTGGGCCCGCTTGTCGGCCATGGCGAGCAGCCGACGGATCCGGCCCGCGACCGCGTCCTTGGTCAGCGGCGGGTCGGCGAGCGCGCCCAGCTCCTCCAGGGAGGCCTGCTTGTGCTCCATGCGCAGCCGCCCGGCGGCCGCCAGGTGCTCCGGCACCTCCTCGCCCAGGATCTCCAGGGCGCGCTGCACCCGGGCCCCGGCGGCGACGGCAGCCCGCGCCGAGCGGCGCAGATTGGCGTCGTCGAAGTTGGCCAGCCGGTTGGCGGTGGCCCGGACCTCACGGCGCATCCGCCGCTCCTCCCAGGCGAGCACCGACTCGTGCGCGCCGAGGCGGGTCAGCAGGGCGCCGATCGCGTCGCCGTCGCGGACGACCACGCGATCCACGCCGCGCACCTCGCGGGCCTTGGCGGCGATCTGGAGCCTGCGGGCCGCGCCGACCAGCGCGAGCGCGGCCTCCGGGCCCGGGCAGGTCACCTCCAGGGAGGAAGAGCGGCCCGGCTCGGTGAGCGAGCCGTGGGCGAGGAAGGCCCCGCGCCAGGCCGCCTCGGCGTCACAGGTGGCCCCCGAGACCACCTGGGGCGGAAGGCCCCGGATGGGGCGGCCCCGGCCGTCGACGAGGCCGGTCTGGCGGGCCAGCTGGTCGCCGCCCGCCACCACCCGTACGACGAAGCGCGAACCGCGGCGCAGCCCGCCCGGAGCCATCACGATCAGCTCGGAGCTGTGGCCGAAGATCTCCAGGATGTCCCGCTTGAGCCGGCGCGCCGCCATCGCGGTGTCCAGCTCCGCCTCGATCACGATGCGGCCGCTGACCAGGTGGAGGCCGCCGGCGAACCGCAGGATCGACGAGACCTCCGCCTTTCTGCAGCAGGTCCGGGTGACGGGGAGCCGGGAGATCTCATCCTTCACCGCTGCCGTCATCGCCATGGGCCGATCCTTCCATGCATCCGAAAAATACGGTCGTACGCGGCGGCCAACAGCTCCCGGTCGTGTTTCGGGGACCCGTCGGGCGCGGCGACCGCCGCCAGCTCGACCACGGCACCGAGCTGCTTGGCGGCGTCGGCGAGGGACTCGCGGTCGGGCACGGCGGCCTCGTCGGCCAGCACCACGTCCAGGGCGAGTTTAGGGGCGTGTCGTCCCAAAACCTCCAAATGACGCTGCGGAGAGAAGCCATCGGTTTCGCCGGGCTGGGGCGCCAGGTTCAGCGAGAGCACCTTGCGGGCCTTGGTCACCGTGAGCGCGTCGAGCAAGTCGGGCACCAGCAGGTGCGGGATGACCGAGGAGAACCAGGACCCCGGGCCGAGCACCACCCAGTCGGCGTCCAGGACGGCCTCCACCGCCTCCGGGACCGCCGGCGGGTCGTGCGGGACCAGGTTGACGGACTGGACCTCGCCCGGGGTGAGCGCCACCGTGGCCTGGCCCCGGACGGTGTCCACGTCGGTGGGGCGGGCCGGGTCGTGGCCCCGGACCAGCGCCTCCAGCTCCAGCGGGACGGCGGACATCGGCAGCACCCTGCCGTGCGCCCCGAGGAGCTTGCCGACCAGGTCGAGCGCCTGGACGTGGTCGCCCAGCTGCTCCCACAGGGCGACGATCAGCAGATTGCCGACCGCGTGCTCGTGCAGCTCGCCCTGGGACTGGAAGCGGTGCTGGATGACCCGGGCCCAGGTCTGGCCCCAGTCGTCGTCGCCGCAGAGCGCCGCCAGCGCCTTGCGCAGGTCGCCCGGCGGCAGCACGCCCAGCTCCTCACGGAGCCGGCCGCTGGAACCGCCGTCGTCGGCCACGGTGACGACGGCGGTCAGGTCGCCGGTGATCCGGCGCAGCGCCGCGAGCGACGCGGAGAGGCCCATGCCGCCGCCGAGGGCGACGACCTTGGGCTGGGCGCCACGCTTGCGGCCGGTGCGCAGCACCGGTCCGCTCGTGCGCCGTCGGTACACCTTCACTCGCGCCCCATGTCCCGGTGGACGACGACGGTCTCGATCCCCTCGGAGGCGAGGCGGGCGGCGAGCTTCTCGGACATGGCGACGGAGCGGTGCTTGCCTCCGGTGCAGCCCACGGCGATCGTCACGTACCGCTTGCCCTCGCGGCGGTAGCCGGTCGCGATCAGCTGGAGCAGCTCGCTGTACTGGTTGAGGAACTCCTTGGCGCCCGGCTGGTTGAAGACGTAACCGGACACCTCCTCGTTGAGGCCCGTGAACGGGCGCAGCTCCGGCACCCAGTGCGGGTTCGGCAGGAAGCGGCAGTCCACCACCAGGTCGGCGTCGACCGGCAGGCCGTACTTGTAGCCGAACGACATCACCGTGGCGCGCAGCTCCGGCTCCTCGTCGCCGGCGAACTGGGCGTCCATCTTGGCGCGCAGCTCGTGGACGTTGAGGCTGGAGGTGTCGATCACCAGGTCGGCGTCGCCGCGCAGCTCGCGCAGCAGGTCGCGCTCGGCCGCGATGCCGTCGACGATCCGGCCGTCGCCTTGGAGCGGATGCGGGCGGCGGACCGACTCGAAGCGGCGCACCAGCGCGTCGTCGGACGACTCCAGGAAGACGATCCGCCGGGTGACCTGCTTGGAGTCCAGGTCCGCCAGCGACTCGCGGAGGTTGTCGAAGAAACGGCGGCCGCGCACGTCGACGACGACGGCGATGCGGGCCACATTGCCCTGGGACCGGGCGCCGAGCTCCACCATGGTGGGGATCAGCGCGGGCGGCAGGTTGTCGACGACGAACCAGCCGAGGTCCTCCAGGCACTTGGCGGCGGTGCTGCGCCCAGCGCCGGACATCCCGGAGATGATCACCAGCTCGGGGATGGCCGGCTCTGCGGCGTCGTTCGTCGTGCCCGTACTCACGTGTGCGGCTCCAGCTTCTGCGTCTGTTCGGTCGTGCTCAGTCATTTCGTGGATCCCCCGTCGTCCTCTTCAATGATCTCTCCTGTCGCCGTGTTCACGGCGGGTGCGGCCGGAGCTGCCTGGGCCAGGGCCGCCGCCACGGTCTCGGCCGTCTTGCGGCCTATCCCGGGAACTTCACAGATCTGCTCGATTGTCGCCGACCGGAGCCGCTTCACCGAGCCGAAATGCTTGATCAGAGCCTGTTTGCGGGACTCGCCCAGGCCCGGCACCGCGTCCAGCGGGCTCGCCTTGAACCGTTTCGTCCGCTTGGCCCGCTGATAGGTGATCGCGAACCGGTGGGCCTCGTCACGCACGCGCTGGAGCAGATACAGGCCCTCGCTGGAGCGGGGCAGGACGACCGGATCGTCGTCGTCCGGCAGCCAGACCTCCTCCAGGCGCTTGGCGAGGCCGCAGACCGCCACGTCGTCCATGCCCAGCTCGTCCAGGGCCCGCTTGGCCGCCGCCACCTGCGGCTGACCGCCGTCGACCACCACGAGCTGCGGCGGGTAGGCGAACCGCTTGGGCCGCCCGTCCTCGGTGCGGGGCCCGGTCTCCACGGCGGCCTCGCCGGGCGCCGGGACCTCGCCGGAGACGGCCGGTCCGGCGCTCTTGCCCTCCTCGCCGTCCGCCCACTCCCCCAGCCGGGCGCTCTCGGCCAGATAACGCTTGAAGCGGCGGCTGATCACCTCGTGCATGGACCTGACGTCGTCCTGGCCCTCGAAGCCCTTGATCTGGAAGCGGCGGTACTCGCTCTTCCTGGCCAGGCCGTCCTCGAAGACGACCATGGACGCCACCACGTCCTCACCCTGGAGGTGCGAGATGTCGAAGCACTCGATCCGCAGCGGGGCGCTGTCCAGCTCCAGTGCCTGCGCGATCTCCTCCAGGGCCCGCGAGCGGGTGGTCAGGTCGGAGGCGCGCTTGGTCTTGTGCAGCGCGAGCGCCTGCTGCGCGTTACGCGCGACCGTCGCCATCAGGTCCTTCTTGTCGCCGCGCTGCGGGATCCGCAGCGAGACCTGCGACCCGCGCCGCCCGGCCAGCCAGGCGCCCACCGACTCCGCGTCCTCGGGCAGCGCCGGGACCAGCACCTCCTTCGGTACGGAGTCGCCGGTCTCCTCCCCGTACAGCTGCTGGAGGGCGTGCTCGACCAGGCCCGCCGTATCGACGGCCTCGACCTTGTCGGTGACCCAGCCGCGCTGGCCCCGCACGCGCCCGCCGCGCACGTGGAAGATCTGCACGGCCGCCTCCAGCTCGTCCTCGGCGACCGCGATCAGGTCCGCGTCGGTGGCGTCGGTGAACACCACCGCGTTCTTCTCCAGGGCGCGGCGCAGCGCCCCTATGTCGTCGCGCAGCCGCGCCGCCCGCTCGTACTCCATCTCCTCGGCAGCCGCCGCCATCTCCTTCTCCAGGCGGCGGATGTACGTACCGGTGCGGCCGGCCATGAAGTCGCAGAAGTCCTCGGCCAGTTCGCGGTGCTCCTCCGGAGTGACCCGGCCGACGCAGGGGGCGGCGCACTTGCCGATGTACCCGAGCAGACAGGGGCGGCCGATCTGGGCGGAGCGCTTGAACACCCCGGCGGAGCACGTCCGTACGGGGAAGACGCGGAGCATCAGGTCCACGGTCTCGCGGATCGCCCACGCGTGTCCGTACGGACCGAAGTAGCGCACGCCCTTCTTCTTGGCGCCGCGCATCACCTGGACCCTCGGGAACTCCTCGTTGAGGGTGACCGCCAGGTACGGATAGCTCTTGTCGTCGCGGTACTTGACGTTGAAGCGGGGGTCGAACTCCTTGATCCACGAATATTCGAGCTGGAGCGCCTCGACCTCGGTGGAGACGACCGTCCACTCCACGGACGCGGCCGTGGTGACCATCGTCGCCGTGCGCGGGTGCAGGCCGGTGAGCGGCTGGAAGTAGTTCGCGAGCCGCTGGCGCAGGGACTTGGCCTTGCCGACGTAGATCACCCGGCGGTGCTCGTCCCGGAACTTGTAGACCCCCGGCGAGTCGGGGATCTGTCCCGGCTTGGGGCGGTAGGTGGAGGGGTCTGCCATGGCCACCACCCTACTGGCGGGGACTGACAACGCGGGCGGAGCCGCCCCCTCGGGGGCGCGGGGAACCGCGAGACCGGCCACGCACGATCCGCGGCCGAACGGTCGCGCGGTCCCCCGGACACCTACACCTGGTTCACCCCCCGTCGGCGGCGCAGGGCCACCGCGCCCAGGCCGGCCGCGGCGAGCGCGCCCGCACCGGCCGTCACCGAGGCGGCCGTGGACGTCCCGGCGCCGTGCCCGGCGGACCCGGCCGCGGCCTGGGCCCGGGCCTCCTCGGGCGTCTGACCGTAGCCTCCGGCCTTGCCGGACTTCGCGTACGCGGAGCCGGGCAGCTTGTCGCCGTAGGCCCGCTGGACGCGCCGCTGGTAGGCGGCCAGGGTGGTGCCCCTGGCGCCGACCGCCTTCACCGCGTCCTCGTCCAGGGGGAGCACGGCGGCGCCCTTCTGGACGTACCAGGCGTTGATCTGCGGCTCCTGGAAGACGGTGCCGCCCGGCAGCCGGCTCGCGCCCGCCGCGGCGTAGCGGGCCTCGTCGTCACCGGTGGCTATGTTCACCACCTTCCAGGTGGTGCCCTGCGGAACGGTCCACAGGGAGGCCTTCTGACCGTCGGAGGAGACGGCCGTGGAGGCGAGGTACTCCAGCTGCGCCACGGGAGCACCCGCCCGTCCGGCGACGAACTCCGGGGAGAGCGTGTAGACGGGCACCGCGTCGCCCTGGACGCGCGGGGCGGCGGCGGTCAGGGACATCTTGCCGTCCCTGGCGAAGAAGCGGGAGAGCGTGTCGAGGGTGGTGGGGGCGGTGGCCGCCCGATGGGCGGCGGCCTTGGAGCCGGCCGTGGCCGTGGGGGTCTCGGCGGCCGCCGCGTACGGGGCGCAGAGGCCGGCCAGGACCGCCGCGACGGCGGCCGCGGAGGAGAGACGTCGCACGTTCATCGTCGTCACGCCCCGATCCGGTAGAGCGAGTGGGTCCAGGAGAACGAGTCGTTGTCGACGTACCAGTCGTGCGAGGCCCAGTTGTAGCGGTTGCTGGTGGGCCACGGGTCGCCCCAGTAGACCCAGTCGCTGGCGGTGTCGTACCCGTAGATCACATGCATGTGACCGCCGCCGCTGGACCACTGGATCCGGCTCTCCATGGGCCGGTTGGCGTTGATCTCTGTCTGCACGGTCGAGTAGCGCAGCCAGCCGGTGACGTACGAGCCGGAGCTGATCCCGGCCCAGTCCAGGGCGTTCTGCACATTGCCCAGGTCCGCCTGCCAGTTGGGGCAGTCGTAGCCCTGCTGGCGCCCGAAGGCGGCGTTGCAGAACTGGTTCTGGCTGTAGGTGCGCCCGAACCAGGTCGCGATGGTGTTGCCGCTGGCGGCCCAGCACCAGTTGTTCTTCTGCTGGGCCTGCATGGTGATGTTGAGCCGCTTCGACGTGGCTGCCGTGGCGGACGGCGAGTCGGCGGCTGTGGCGGTACGGGTGTCGTTGGCCGTACGGGTGTCGTTGGCGGCGGTCGTGGTGGCGGCTGTGGTGGTGCCGTGCTCGTGCGGGGATGCGACGGCGCTCGCCGTGGGGGCGACGAGCAGGGCCGTCACCACGAGGGCGAGGGCCGGAAGCCGTCTCTTGCGGTTGTGCATCGCGTTCCTCCCGAAGCGGGGGGTGTGGGGATTGGAGGAGCGCGTCCGGACGCTTTCGGTGAGCATCGAACGTTGTCGTGGGCTGGTCAACGCGCTTCAATGCGGGGTGAGACGCGGGTGTGAACGGAGTGGCCGCCGCGTGAACAGGCCTTCCGTGCCCACCAGGCCGCCCGGGTCCCGCGGCGACCCGTGACCACCCCCCGCCGTGAACGTTCACTGTGCCGCCAGAAGTCCCCTGACCGGCAGCGTGGTTGAACTCGGCCGTCCCCGCGGCCACCCCCCACCATGATCCGAAGCAGTCCCGAGGGAGTCCCCCATGCTCCACACCGATACCGATCTGGCACAGGTGCTGCACACCGGTCCGTTCCATCTGGCGCTGCGCACCGCGCTCGCCGTCCGCGGACTGCCGCTCCAGCGCGTCCAGCACCATCTCGCCGGGCGCGGTGTCAAGGTCGGTGTGACCAGCCTGAGTTACTGGCAGCAGGGTGCCCGGCGGCCGCAGCGCGCCGAGTCGCTGCGGGCGGTGCGCGCTCTGGAGGAGGTCCTCGGGCTGCCGGACCGGTCACTGCTGCGGCTGCTCGACGAGGGCGAGGCGCGCGAGGGGACGGAGCGCCCGGCGGGCCGCTCCTACCGCTCGCTGGTGGAGGCCTCGGGGGTCGTCGAGCGGCTGATCACGGACCTGGAGTCACCGGTGGACGGCGGGCTGCACACCGTCGGCCACCACGAGCGGGTCCGCGTCGGGGCGGCCCGCGAGCTGCTCGGCCGCGACTCCCAACAGGTGGTCCGGGCCCACCGGGACGGCGTCGACCGCTATCTCGCCATCCACCACGGCGACCCGGGCTGCGACCCGTCCCGGGTCCAGGTGCGCGCCGCCGAGAACTGCCGCACCGGGCGGGTGCGCTGGGACGCCGACACCGGCGTCCTGGTGGCCGAGCTGCTCTTCGACGCCCGGCTGCGGGCCGGTGAGACGTACCTCTTCGGCTACGGCTTCGAAGACGGCACGGCGGGCCCGAGCAGCGAGTACGTACGCGGCTTCAGCTTCGCGGGCGGGCAGTACGTGCTCCAGGTCCGCTTCGACGAGGACGCGCTGCCGGTGCGGTGCCGCCGCTTCGCCCAGACGTCGGCGGGCTCGCCCCGCTCGGCCCGGGGCGACCTGACGCTGAGCGGGCAGCACCGCACGGTGCACCTGATCGAGCAGGGGGTGCGGCCGGGGATCCTGGGGATCGGCTGGGACTGGGCGTGACGGTCTACGTACGTAGTACGTAGACGACGACTCCGCGTCCTCCGCGTCCTCCGCATACTACGCGTACTACGCGTACTACGCGTCCGGGCCCGCGACGAGCTTGCCGTCCTTCACCTTCACCGGGACGGCGGGCAGCGGGACGGTCGCCGGGCCGTGGACGGGCTGGCCGGTCATCACGTTGAAGCGGCTGCCGTGGCAGGGGCAGTTCCCGTGCCCGTCCTCGATCTTGTCGAGGACGCAGCCGGCGTGGGTGCACTGGGCGCTGAACGCCTTGTACTCGCCCTTGGCCGGGCAGGACACCATCAGGCGCTGCTCGCGGTAGAGCTTGGCCCCGCCGACGGGGATCTCCTCGGGCGCGCCCAGGGCGACCGGCGCGGTCGGGGTCGGCGTCTTGGCGTGGCCGAGCTTGGAGTCGGTGGAGCAGGCGGCCACTCCCAGCCCGGCGGCCCCGGCGAGGGCCGCGCCTTTCAGCACGGTACGACGGGCGGCGGGCTGGCCGGACATGGGGTCTCCACGGGTTCATGGGGGGGTGACGCATCCGACGATACCGGCGGGGGCTGGGGGGGCGGAGGGGTGGGTGGGGGCCGGGCGGGGCGGGCTGGTCGGGCGGGGCCGGGCTGGACGGGTTGGAGTCGGGCCCTCGGCGGTCAGCGGCGGCGGGCTGCGCCGCATGCCGCGCTGGGGCCGGGCGAGGGCCGGGCTGGACGGGACGGGGCCGGGTGGGTGTACGTTCGGCCGCGTGATCGTCGTCGCCGGAGAAGCCCTCATCGACCTCGTCCCGGAGCGCCCCGGCGACCGGCTGGGCCCCCTGTCGCCCCGGCCCGGGGGCGGCCCGTACAACACGGCGGTGGCCCTCGGGCGGCTGGGCGCCGAGGCCGCGTTCTGCTCCCGTGTGTCGACGGACGGCTTCGGCGAGGCCCTGCTCGACGGGCTGCACGCCGCCGGTGTCGACACCTCGTTGGTGCAGCGCGGCCCAGAGCCGACGACGCTGGCGGTGGCCACGGTCGGGGCGGACGGGGCCGCCGGATACGGCTTCTACGCCTCCGGCACCGCGGACCGCCTCTTCGAGCTGCCGCCCGAACTCCCTTCCGGAGTACGGGCGCTGGCTCTCGGAACGTGCTCGCTGGTCCTGGAGCCCGGGGCCAGCGCGTACGAGGCGCTGCTGCGGCGGGAGTCGGGGCGGGGCGTGTTCACCCTGCTCGACCCGAACGTCCGCCCCGGCCTGGTCCCGGACGCGGAGGCCTACCGGGCCCGCTTCCGCTCCTGGCTGCCGTACGTGTCCCTGCTGAAGCTGTCCGAGGAGGACGCGGCGTGGCTGGGCGGCGGGGTGCGGGAGTGGCTGGCGGCGGGGCCCGAGGCGGTGGTGATGACCCGGGGCGCGGCGGGGATGACCGTGTGGACCCGGTCCGGTGAGGAGGTCTCCGTTCCCGGCGAGCGGGTCGAGGTGGTCGACACGATCGGGGCGGGCGACACGGTGAACGCGGCGCTTTTGCATGTGGTGGCGGGGCGGGGGCCGCTGTCCGCGTCCGCGTGGGGTGCGGCGCTGGGGTACGCGGCCCATGCGGCGGCCCTGACGTGCGGGAAGCGGGGGGCCCAGCCGCCGTACGCATCGGCCTTGCGTTCCCCCACCCCGCCCCTTCCCTAAACCCTCCGGGGGTGGGGGCGGGCTGAGCTGCTCTCCCAGGGGCCCCACCCCGGGCCCCGTTCGTCTGCGGACCGTACGTTGCGGGTCGCGCAGTTCCCCGCGCCCCTGAGCGGCTACGGCCGCCGCACCCCGCACCTTCAGCGACGAGGCACCCCCGCCCCGCGGCCACGCCCAGCCCAAACAAACCCGCACCCGACCGACGGCCAGGCTTCTAGGGGCGCGAGGAACTGCGCGACCAGCCCCCACGGCCCGCAGACAAACGCCGGGCTCAAAAAGGGGCGCGGGGAACTGCGCGACCAGCCCAAACGAACCCGCACCCGACCGACAGCCGGGCTTTTAGGGGCGCGGGGAACTGCGCGACAAGTCCCCACCGGCCCGCAGACAAACGCCGGGCTCAAAAACGGGCGCGGGGAACTGCGCGACCAGCCCCCACCCACCCGCAGACAAACCCCGGGCTCAAAAAGGGGCGCGGGGAACTGCGCGACCGGCCCCCACCGACCCGCAGCCGGACAAGCCGGGGCCCCGGGGAGCGGCGCCCCAGGGCCGGGCGGCTCAGGCCTTCCGGGCCCGGGACACCGCCTTCTTGGCCGGGGCCGCCGCCTTCTTCGGCGAGGCCGCCGCCTTCTTCGCCGGCGCCCGCTTCGCCCCCCTCCGCACCGGCGCAGCCGGCTCCGCGTCGCTGATCCGGTCCGCCCCCAGAATGTCCCGCAGGAACTTCCCCGTGTGGCTCGCGGCCACGGACGCGACCTGCTCCGGCGTGCCCTCGGCGATCACCAGGCCACCCCCGCTGCCGCCCTCGGGACCCATGTCCACGACCCAGTCCGCCGTCTTGATCACATCGAGGTTGTGCTCGATGACGATCACCGAGTTCCCCTTGTCGACCAGCCCCGACAAGACCTTGATCAGCTTCGAGATGTCCTCGAAGTGGAGCCCGGTCGTCGGCTCGTCCAGGACGTACACCGTCCGCCCCGTCGACCGCTTCTGCAGCTCCGACGCCAGCTTCACGCGCTGCGCCTCACCACCCGACAGCGTCGGCGCCGACTGGCCGAGCCGGACGTACCCCAGCCCCACCTCGTTCAGCGTCCGCAGGTGACGGGCGATCGTCGGCACCGCCTCGAAGAACTCCAGCGCCTCCTCGATCGGCATGTCGAGGACCTCGGCGATGGACTTGCCCTTGTAGTGGACCTCCAGCGTCTCCCGGTTGTAGCGCGCCCCGTGGCAGACCTCGCACGGCACGTACACGTCCGGCAGGAAGTTCATCTCGATCTTGATCGTGCCGTCGCCCGAGCAGTTCTCGCAGCGGCCGCCCTTGACGTTGAAGGAGAACCGGCCCGGGAGGTAACCCCGCACCTTCGCCTCCATCGTCTCCGCGAACAGCTTGCGCACGTTGTCGAAGACGCCCGTGTAGGTCGCCGGGTTCGACCTCGGTGTACGGCCGATCGGCGACTGGTCGACGTGGACGACCTTGTCGACCAGGTCGTCGCCCTCCACGCGCGTGTGCCGCCCGGGAACCGCCCGCGCGCCGTTCAGCTCGCGCGCCAGGTGGGTGTAGAGGATGTCGTTGACCAGGGTCGACTTTCCGGAGCCGGAGACACCGGTGACCGCCGTCAGCACGCCGAGCGGGAACGAGACGTCGATGTCCTGGAGGTTGTTCTCCTTGGCGCCGTGCACGGTGAGCTTGCGCGAGGGGTCCGCGGGGCGCCGTACGTCCGGCAGCGGGATGGACCGCTTGCCCGCCAGGTACTGACCCGTCATCGACTCCTTGTTGGCCAGCAGCTGCTTCAACGGGCCGCTGTGGACGACCTTGCCGCCGTGCTCACCGGCGCCCGGGCCGATGTCGACGACCCAGTCGGCCACCTTGATGGTGTCCTCGTCGTGTTCCACCACGATGAGCGTGTTGCCCATGTCCCGGAGGCGGACCAGGGTTTCGATCAGACGGTGGTTGTCACGCTGGTGCAGACCGATCGACGGCTCGTCCAGCACGTACAACACGCCGACCAGGCCCGAGCCGATCTGGGTGGCGAGGCGGATGCGCTGGGCCTCACCGCCGGACAGGGTCCCGGCGGCGCGGTTCAGCGAGAGGTAGTCGAGGCCGACGTCGACGAGGAAGCGCAGCCGCTCGTTGACCTCCTTCAGGACGCGCTCGGCGATCTTCTTGTCGCGCGCGTTGAGCTTGAGCTCGCCCAGGAAGTCGGCGCAGTCGCTGATCGACATCGCGGAGACCTCGGCGATGGAGCGCTCCATCACGGTGACCGCGAGGACCAGCGGCTTCAGTCGCGAGCCCTCACAGGTCGGACAGGGGACCTCGCGCATATAGCCCTCGAAACGCTCGCGCGCCCCGTCGGACTCCGCCTCCGAGTGGCGCCGCTTGACGAACGGCACCGCGCCCTCGAAGGCCGTCGTGTACGCGCGCTCCCTTCCGTACCGGTTGCGGTAGCGGACCTCGATCTGCGTCTTGTGGCCGTACAGCAGGGCCTTCCTGGCGCGCTGCGGCAGCCCCGCCCAGGGGATGTCCGTACGGAAGCCGAGCTCGTCGGCGAGCGCGCCGACCAGGCGCGCGAAGTAGTCCTTGGTGTGGCCGAGCGACCACGGGGAGACCGCGCCCTCGTCGAGGGACTTGTCCTCGTCCGGGATGATCAGCTCGGGGTCGACCTCCATGCGCGTACCGATGCCGGTGCAGTCGGGGCAGGCACCGAAGGGCGAGTTGAAGGAGAAGGAGCGCGGCTCCAGCTCCTCGAAGGACAGGTCGTCGTACGGGCAGTACAGATGCTCCGAGTACATCCGCTCGCGCTCGGGGTCGTCGGCGGCCAGGTCGACGAAGTCGAGCACCACCATGCCGCCGGACAGGCCGAGCGCGGTCTCCACCGAGTCGGTGAGGCGGCGCTTGGCGGAGTCCTTCACGGTGAGGCGGTCGATGACCACCTCGATGGTGTGCTTCTCCTGCTTCTTGAGCTTGGGCGGCTCGGAGAGCTGGATCGTCTCGCCGTCCACGCGCGCGCGGCTGTAGCCCTTGGTCTGGAGGTCGGCGAAGAGGTCGACGAACTCGCCCTTGCGCTCGCGCACCAGCGGCGAGAGCACCTGGAAGCGGCTGCCCTCGGGCAGTTCGAGGACCTTGTCGACGATGGCCTGGGGCGACTGGCGGGTGATCGGCCGGCGGCACTCGGGGCAGTGCGGCTTGCCGATGCGCGCGAAGAGCAGGCGCAGGTAGTCGTAGACCTCGGTGATGGTGCCGACCGTCGAGCGCGGGTTGCGCGAGGTCGACTTCTGGTCGATGGAGACCGCGGGCGACAGACCTTCGATGAAGTCGACGTCCGGCTTGTCCATCTGGCCGAGGAACTGGCGGGCGTACGAGGAGAGCGACTCGACGTAGCGGCGCTGCCCCTCGGCGAAGATCGTGTCGAACGCGAGGGACGACTTGCCCGACCCCGAGAGCCCGGTGAAGACGATGAGGGAGTCGCGCGGGAGGTCGAGCGAGACGTTCTTGAGATTGTGCTCGCGCGCGCCACGGACGATGAGACGGTCGGCCACGCCGGTCCGCACCTTTCTTGAAGAGAAGCAGGGGGCGGAACCCCCGTCTCAGACTAAGGGGGGGTCGCCAGGGCGATGGATTGCTTTACAGCCAAGGATGCCTGATGCCACTGACGAGCCTATAGCACGCGCATTCGATTTACGGACTCGTCCAAGCGGCTTCACCCGAATGAGTGGCGGAGCTATCGTCGGCCGCATGATTGATCATGCGCACGACCTGGCATCTGTACGGGAAGCCACCGACCGGCTGCTCACCGCAGCCGCCGAACTGGACAACGCGGCGGTCGTCGAGCCGTCACGGCTGCCGGGCTGGAGCCGCGGGCACGTCCTCGCCCATGTCGCCCGCAACGCGGACGCGCTCGTCAACGTGCTCGCCGGCCGCCCCATGTACGAGAGCGGCGAGGCCCGGGACGCCGACATCGCGCGCGACGCCGCGCGCCCGCTCGACGTCCACCTCGCCGACCTGCGCGAGAGCGCGGCCCGCTTCCAGGAGGAGGGCGCCCGGCCCGCCGACTGGGACCGTACGGTCGAGCTCCGCAACGGCGTCCTCGACCAGGCCGCCCGCATCCCCTTCCGCCGGCTGATCGAGGTCGAGCTGCACCACGTCGACCTGGGCGTCGGCTACGAGCTGGAGGACCTGCCGGACGAGTTCGTCCGGCGCGAGATCCAGTTCCTGGCCGACCGCTTCTCGGGGAACACCTCGGTCCCGCCGGTCACCCTCACCGGCAACAACGGCCACACCCTGCGCACCGGCGGCGCGGAGGGCACCCCGGTGACCGTCAGCGGCCCCGCGTGGGACCTGCTGGGCTGGCTCGCGGGCCGCAGGAACGGCGCGGCCCTGGAGGTCTCGGGCGGCCCGCTGCCCACCCTGCCGGCCCTCTGAGCCCCCGTGCCAGGGCCTGCCGACCCGGACAGGCCCGCGCTCACCAGCATCGAAAGGGCCACCCGCGCCGAGGGCGGCCAGATCCACCGGGCAGGCTCTAGGCTGATCCCATGACGTACAGCGGAGCGGTGAAGGTCGGCGGTCCGGCGGATGTGCACGAGCTGCCGGACCTGATGATCTCCAAGGTCGCGGTCGGCCCGATGGACAACAACGCGTATCTGCTGCGCTGCCGCGCCACCGGCGAGCAGCTCCTGATCGACGCGGCGGCCGAGCCCTCGACCCTCCTGACGCTGATCGGTGACGACGGCATCAAGTCCGTCGTCACCACCCACCGCCACGGAGACCACTGGCAGGCGCTCGCCGAGGTCGTCGCCGCCACCGGCGCGACGACCTACGCGGGCCGCCACGACGCCGAGGGCATCCCCGTGCCGACCGACGTCCCCGTCGAAGACGGGGACACGATCTACGTCGGCCGGGTCGAGCTGACCGCCCGCCACCTGGTCGGCCACACCCCGGGCTCGATCGCGCTGGTCTACGACGACCCGCACGGCCACCCGCACCTGTTCACCGGCGACTGCCTCTTCCCGGGCGGGGTCGGCAACACCCACAAGGACCCGAAGGCCTTCGCCAGTCTCATCCACGACGTGGAGACCAAGCTCTTCGCGGTCCTGCCGGACGAGACGTGGGTGTACCCGGGCCACGGCAACGACACCACGCTCGGCGAGGAGCGGCCCAAGCTGCCGGAGTGGCACGCACGCGGCTGGTAGCCCGACCGGGGCGAGCGGCTCGTTCACGGCACGGACGCGCTTTCGCACGCCCCTCGTAACTCGTCGTACGGCGGAGACGGCGCCCGCCCAGCCGCCGAAGCGGACACCGGGCGGACACCAGTCAGGCGCCGGGCGCTACCGCTCGTCCGACTCCGCCACATCGCAGTCCGTGAAGGCGGGCGGTCGCGTCGACAGCGCCGCGAGCCGCTGGGCGAGCTCGGTCGTCTCCGGCGCGTCGCTGTTGGCCATCGCGTCCTCGTACGAGTCGAACTCGACCACGGCCAGATAGCGATGGGGGTTGGACCTGTCGCGCAGCAGGGTGCGGTGCGCCGGGCCGAGCTTGCGGCCCTCCGTCCGAGCCTTCTCCTCGTACTGGCGGATGAGCTCGCGCATCTCGTCCGCACGCTCGGTCTCGAAGTCGATGATCTGCGCGAACTTCATGGGGTCCTCCTGGTCCGCGGCGCCCCCGCGGGCCGGGAGCTCTCCCGTCCAAGCAAGCACCGGCCGACCGGCACGGCAACTCCGCGCCCGGCCGGCCGGTGCGCGCGCCGGTGCGGATGCACCGCGCGCCCCCGGGGCGTCAGACCCCGACACTCTTCTTCTCGGCCTCCTCGGCCGCCGTCTGCTTCCTGGTGGCCATGAGGCTGGTGACCGTGGTGACGACCAGGACGCCGCAGATGACGGCGAGCGAGACGGGGATGGAGATCTCGGGGACGTTCACCCCGTTCTCGTGCAGGGCGTGCAGCACCAGCTTCACGCCGATGAAGCCGAGGATCACCGAGAGCCCGTAGCTGAGGTGGACCAGCTTCTTGAGCAGTCCGCCGATGAGGAAGTACAGCTGGCGCAGGCCCATCAGCGCGAAGGCGTTGGCGGTGAAGACGATGTACGGGTCCTGGGTCAGGCCGAAGATAGCGGGGATCGAGTCCATCGCGAACAGCACGTCGGTCATGCCGATGGCGAGCATCACGACGAGCAGCGGCGTCATGATCTTCTTGCCGTGCTCCTGGATGAAGAGCTTGGTGCCGTGGTACCGGTCGGCGACGCCGAACTTCCGCTCGATGGACTTGAGCAGCCGGTTCTCCTCGAACTCCTCGTCCTCGTCGTCGGAGCGCGCCTCCTGGATGAGCTTCCAGGCCGTGTAGATCAGGAAGGCGCCGAAGAGGTAGAAGACCCAGGAGAAGCTGGCGATGATGGCGGCGCCGGCCGCGATGAAGATCGCCCGCAGTACCAGCGCTATGAGCACGCCGAAGAGCAGCACGCGCTGCTGGAGGTGGGTCGGCACCGAGAACTTCGCCATGATCAGGATGAAGACGAAGAGGTTGTCGACGGAGAGCGACTTCTCCGTGATGAAGCCCGCGAAGAACTCGCCGGATGCCTGGCTGTTGCCGAAGACCAGCAGGCCGATACCGAAGAGCGCGGCGAGCACGATCCAGACGACCGTCCAGATTCCGGCTTCCTTGATCGACACGTCATGGGGCTTGCGCCCGATGAAGAAGTCGACGGCGATGAGGGCGCACAGACCGAGAATGGTCAGCACCCAGAGGGTCAACGAAACGTCCACAGTGCCTCCGGCTTCGTACCGCTACAGATCAGCGTTGTCGCTGCCGGAGGTCTCCTCCACCCGGGCACGTCCCGTGCCGTGGGCCGGCGCCCCGGAACCGGTCATTTCGGTCCGTACTGACGGGAACGCCGCAGTCGGGAGTACTCCCCTCCGCACCAAGAACCCTACCTCAATCACCAAGAGAAGGTAAAGGGAAGGGTAAAGAAGCACCAAGGGGGCCTCGGTCGTCCGGCCGACGTCAGCGCGGCGAGGCCGCGCTCGCCGCCGCGACCTGGGCCGGTCCCGCCGACGTCAGCGCGGCCAGGCACCCCTCGCCTCCGCGACCTGGTCCAGCACCTGCCCCAGGATCGCGCTGCCGGGCGGCACCAGCGGCGGCTCGTACGTCCAGGCGTGCCCCACCCACGGATCCGCCAGGTGGTCGTCCGGGACCGGCGTGAGCCGCAGCAGCGAGCGCCACAGCGGCTGCAGCACCGGCCCGTACGCACTGGCGTCCTCGCGGTCCGCGACCATCAGCAGATGGACGCCGACCGACGGGCCCTCGTCCGCGAGATAGCGCAGCTGGTTGACCGCGCGATCGTCGAAACCGTGCGGGAAGTCGTTGACGATGAGGAGCTGCTCGGCGGTGTCCATGCCGGGCGGCAGCGCGTCCGCCCCGGCGCCGCCCCGCGTGGCCATCTGGAGCAGGTCGACGCGCTCGGTGAGCCGGGAGAGCACGGCCGCCACGCCGGCCGCACCGGCCGCGGGCGGCTCATCGAGCGCCCCCGACCGCGTCAGGGGCGCGAACGCCCCGGCCGCCGCCCCCGCCGGGTCGACGACGTGCACCGCGAACTCGTGCGCCGGATACACCGCGAGCATCCGCGCCGCCAGCGCCACCGCCGTCTCCACGGCGAGCCGTTTGACCTGCTCGGCGTCCATGAAGGCGGCGGCCTCGGAGCCCGAGCGCCCGGAGTCGATCCACAGCCCGCGCTCCAGCGGCAGCCGCACCAGCATCGGAATCCGCAGCTCCGGCCGCTCCGGCAGCCGCAGATCCCCGACGCGCAGGGCCATCGGGATCTCCATCGGCACCCGATAGGCGTGCCAGACGGGGTTGTCCCAGCGGGCGTAGGCGGGCGGCAGGGCGGGCTCGACGACCTCCGACTCGGCGGTCAGCTGCGCGAGATCGCGGTCGAAGGCCTCGCGCGCGCGGTCGACCAGCTGCTCGCGGCGGGCCGAGGCCTCCTCGCGGGCCCGGTCGCCGGTGGAGCCGACCCGGCTGCGCGGATCCGCGAGGGCCCGGTCGAGCTCCTGCTCCATCCGCGAGTCCGCGAAGTCGACGGCGCTGCGGTACGCGGCGGTGGTGCGGGCCAGGTCCTCGAACATGCCCCACACCTGGTTGTAGAGCCGCTCCTCCATGGACCAGCCGGTGGCGTCGCCCGCCACGGGCGACGGGGGCTCGCCGGGGGCGGCGGGCGGCGCCGTGGGAGGGGGCGGCGGGGGCGCGGTGGTCTTGCGGCGCGGGTGTGCGTAGTCGATGGGCCCGCCGTCGGTCAGAGGCTGCTGGGCGGCTCCGGGCGGGGGCGCGGCGCCCGTCGGACCGCCGTCGCTCCCGGCCGCGCCGGGCGCGCCGGTCCTCACCCGAGCCTCGCCGGACGTACGGGGCGGGGGCGCCGCGACCGAGCGGGAGACGCCGAGGGCGACCGCGTCCAGGATGACGGCGGCGAGCTCCCGGGCCTGCGGAAGGCCCTGGTCGACGAGCATGTCGGCGAGGCCGCCCGCGTACCCCTGGCCGATCGCCCGGACCTTCCAGGCGCCGCCTCGCAGATAGAGCTCCAGGGCGACGACCGCCGACTCCTCGTCCAGACCGGTGATCGTGTAGCTGACGACCCCGGTGCCGTCCAGGCCGGTGACGGCCACGAAGGGCGCGGCGACGGCGGCGAACCGGCTCGGGCCCGCCGCCCCGGGCGGCAGCGCGAGCAGCACGCTCACCCGGTGCACGCCCGGCGGGAGGGCCTCCAGGTCCACGGCGAGGCGGTGGTCGGCGGCGGCCTGCCGGGAGACCTCCAGGCCCGGCAGCGTGGGCGTGCCGGGATGGGCCACCCACTCCGTCCCGCGCACCGTGCCGCTCTCGTCGCCCAGGGTGGCGCCGGCGACGATCGGTGTCCCGGCCGACACCCGGATCTCCAGTCGGGTCTGGGGCAGGGGGTGGTTCTGTCCCCGTACCAGCTCGGCCGTCATCGCTCTGTCCCCTCGTCGAGTTGCCGGTGGTGCACGGTGGTGCGGGGCAGCTCCCGGCGGCCTTGCCTCCGGGAGCTGCGGTTACGGCCGTGGTGGCCGGTGGTGCCTGCGTACGGCCGCGGTTACAGGTGCGGCAGGATCGCCGGCATCAGGTCCTGGAAGGTGCGGCCGTTGGACGGGTTGCCGATGGCGGTCATCTGCCAGCCCGTGCCCGCGCGGTGCACCTTGGCCATGATCTGCGCCGTGTACTGACCGCCGCCGTCCAGCGTGTAGCGCGCCAGCTCCTGGCCGTTGGTCTCGTCGACGATGCGGCAGAACGCGTTCTGCACTTCCTGGAACGTCTGGCCGGTGAACGAGTTCACCGTGAAGACGATCTGGTCGATGTGGACCGGGACGCGCTGGAGGTCGACGAGGATCGACTCGTCGTCGCCGCCCTGGCCGGCGCCGCCCACCAGGTTGTCGCCGGTGTGCCGGACCGAGCCGTCGTCACTGACGAGGTGGCGGAAGAACACCACGTCCACCGGCTGCTTGTCGGCGAAGAGCACCGCCGAGGCGTCCAGGTCGATCTCCCGGGTGCGCGAGCCGAACAGGCCGCGGCGCGGGGCCGCCTGCCAGCCGAGCCCCATCCGCACCGCGGTCAGGGTGCCGCCACCCTGCTTCTCCAGGCTGATGGCCTGCCCCTTGGTCATATTGACCGTCACGCGCTGTCCCCTCTCCGCATTTTTACGTTCTCGCCCGACCCTACGCAGTGGCGCGATGTGCGCCACCGCCCAGGGCGGATTTGTGTCGGTCTTGCAACACAGCACGTGCCGCGCCGTCAACACAGCACTGCCGGGCCGTCAGGCCTGGCCCGCCTCCCTCATCTGCCGCAACTCCTTCTTCAGCTCACCGACTTCGTCCCGCAGCCTGGCGGCGATCTCGAACTGCAGCTCGGCGGCCGCGGCCCGCATCCGGTCGGTCATCTCCTCGATCTGCTCGGCGAGTTCGGCGGCTGGGCGGTCGGTGAGGACCTCACCGCCCTTGCCCGCCTTGGCCTTCGACTTCGCCGCCTTGGCGCCGAGCGCGGGGACCGGCGCCTTGGCGCCCTTGCCGTCCTTGGACTTGCGGTAGCCGGAGCCGAGCAGCTGCTCGGTGTCGACCTCCTCGCGCGCGATGGTCGCGACGATGTCGTTGATCTTCTTCCGCAGCGGCTGCGGGTCGATCCCGTGCTCCTTGTTGTACGCGACCTGCTTCTCCCGGCGACGGTTGGTCTCCTCGATGGCCTTCTCCATCGCCGGGGTGATCTTGTCGGCGTACATGTGCACCTCGCCGGAGACGTTGCGCGCCGCGCGGCCGATGGTCTGGATCAGCGAGGTGCCCGAGCGGAGGAAGCCCTCCTTGTCGGCGTCGAGGATCGCGACCAGCGACACCTCGGGCAGGTCCAGGCCCTCCCGGAGCAGGTTGATGCCGACCAGTACGTCGAACTCGCCCGCCCGCAGCTCGCGCAGCAGCTCGACGCGGCGCAGCGTGTCGACGTCGCTGTGCAGGTACCGCACCTGGATGCCCATCTCCAGGAAGTAGTCGGTCAGGTCCTCGGCCATCTTCTTGGTGAGGGTGGTGACCAGGACGCGCTCGTCCTTCTCGGTGCGCTTGCGGATCTCGTGCACCAGGTCGTCGATCTGACCCTCGGTGGGCTTGACCACGACCTGCGGGTCGACGAGGCCGGTGGGGCGGATGATCTGCTCCACGAAGCCGTCGCCGCGCGACAGCTCGTACTTGCCGGGGGTCGCCGAGAGGTAGACGGTCTGGCCGATGCGGCCCAGGAACTCCTCCCACTTCAGCGGTCGGTTGTCCATCGCGGAGGGCAGCCGGAAGCCGTGGTCGACCAGGGTGCGCTTGCGGGAGGCGTCGCCCTCGTACATCGCGCCGATCTGCGGGACGGTCACGTGCGACTCGTCGAGGACGAGCAGGAAGTCTTCCGGGAAGTAGTCGAGCAGGGTGTTGGGGGCGGTGCCGGGGGCGCGGTCGTCGAAGTGCATCGAATAGTTCTCGACGCCCGAGCAGCTGCCGATCTGGCGCAGCATCTCGATGTCGTACGTGGTGCGCATCCGCAGCCGCTGGGCCTCCAGCAGCTTGCCCTGCTTCTCCAGCTCGGCCAGGCGCTGCTCCAGCTCCTGCTCGATGCCGGTGATGGCCTTTTCCATGCGCTCCGGGCCTGCCACGTAGTGGCTGGCGGGGAAGACGTAGAGCTCCTGGTCCTCGCTGATGACCTCGCCGGTGAGCGGGTGGAGCGTGGAGAGCGCCTCGATCTCGTCGCCGAACATCTCGATCCGGACGGCCAGCTCCTCGTAGACCGGGAAGATCTCGATGGTGTCGCCGCGCACCCGGAACGTGCCGCGCGCGAAGGCGACGTCGTTGCGCGTGTACTGGATGTCGACGAAGCGGCGCAGCAGCTGGTCGCGGTCGATCTCCTCACCGACCTTCAGCGGCACCATCCGGTCCACGTACTCCTGCGGTGTGCCCAGGCCGTAGATGCACGAGACGGAGGCCACGACGATCACGTCGCGGCGGGTCAGCAGCGAGTTCGTCGCCGAGTGGCGCAGCCGCTCGACCTCCTCGTTGATCGAGGAGTCCTTCTCGATGTACGTGTCCGACTGCGGGACGTACGCCTCCGGCTGGTAGTAGTCGTAGTACGACACGAAGTACTCGACGGCGTTGTTGGGCAGGAGCTCGCGGAACTCGTTCGCCAGCTGGGCCGCCAGCGTCTTGTTCGGCGCCATGACGAGCGTGGGGCGCTGGAGCTTCTCGATCATCCAGGCCGTCGTCGCCGACTTTCCGGTGCCGGTCGCGCCCAGCAGGACGACATCCTTCTCACCTGCGCGGATGCGCCGTTCCAGCTCGGCGATGGCCGCCGGCTGGTCGCCGCTGGGCTGGTAGGGGCTGACGACCTCGAAAGGCGCCACCGTACGTTCGATCTTGGAAACGGGCCGCATGGAACCACCGTACGACCCCCCACTGACAGTCGGGCGCGATCGGCCCGGGGGCGGGGCTCGCGCCAGCCCCGGATCACCAGTCGTGCGGCGACGAGGAGCCCTCTCCCGGCCGGTGCGGGGTCGCCCAGTCGGTCCGCTCGGGGAACGACGGGAGGTGGCGGGGAACGGGCGCCGGGCGGGGCGGCCGCTTCTCCCACTCCGGCTTGCCCATCACCACGAGCGGGTCGAACATCACGACGACGCCCGCGAGCACCAGGAACGCGACCGGGCCGATGAGCATCGGCGCGAGCACGGTGGCGGAGGAGTCCCCGGCGGCGGTGCCCGCGCCCTCGTGCAGATGGACGCTGAGCGCGGCCATGCCCGTGTAGTGCATGCCGCTCACCGCGAGGCCCATGACGACGCTGGCGCCGAGGCTGGCGAGGAAACCGTTGACCGAGACGGCCGCCCAGAGGGCGGCGGTGGCGGCGACGACCGCGATCACCACGGAGAGGCTGACGGTGAGGGTGTTGTACGCGAACTCACCGTGCAGGCGAATTCCGGCCATCCCGAGGTAGTGCATCGACGCCACGCCGAGCCCGGTGATGGTCCCGCCGGTGACCAGGGCCATGGGTGTGGCACCCCGGTAGCCGACGATGAAGATGCCGATGCCGACCATGACGACGGCCAGGCCCAGGCTGGCGAACGTGATCGTCCGGTCGTAGCTCAGCACCTCCTGGCGGACCGTGAAGCCCATCATCGCGATGAAGTGCATGGTCCATATCCCGGAGCCTATGGAAGTGGCGCCGAGCGCCAGCCAGAGCGCTCTGAAGGGCCGGTCGGCCCGCAGGGACCTGGCCGTGCAGCGCAGCCCGAGCGCGCCGCCCAGACAGGCCATGAGGAACGCCACGACTGGCGTGACGAGGCCGTAGGTGAAGCCGTCGACCGTCCCGTGCATATCCGTGCCCTTCACCCCGTACCGACTACCGACTGAAGAGGCCGACTGCTGTCGCGGAGGCCCTGGTTCGGGGCGACATTAAGGCTCGCCGAGCGACAGGCAAACATTTTCACGCCATTTTGTCGACACCCCGGATCCGGGGGGTCCGTTTCGGGCGGTTCCGTGAGCGTGGCCGCGCCCGTCCGATGGGCGGCGACCGGCACTCCGGTGACCGGACGGACCGGGGCCCGGAGCCGGGCCGGAGGGCGTTGTCAGTGCCGGGTCGTACGGTGGCGACATGGACAGCGATGAGCAGTTCGAGCGGGCCCCGCGGGGGCCGGAGCGGGTGGTGTGGGCGGTCGTCGGCAGCGACATCGGCCCTCTGCTGCTGGCCGCGACCGACCAGGGGCTGGTGAACGTGGTCTTCCACGCTCGGGAGGCGGTCCGGGACAAGGCGCTGCGCGGCCTGGCGGCCCGGCTGGGGGCCGAGCCCGCGCCCGCCGGCCCCGGCGGGACGGGCCCGCTGGCCGAGCCCATACGCCAGCTGGAGGCGTACTTCGCGGGTGACCTGCGCGCCTTCGAGCTGCCGCTGGACTGGTCGCTCTCCTCGGGCTTCAACCGCCAGGTGCTCCACGAGCTGGAGGCGACCGTTCCGTACGGAACGGTGGTGGGGTACGGCGACCTCGCCGACCGGGTCGGCCAGCCCCGGGCGGCGCAGGCGGTGGGCGCCGCGATGGGGTCCAACCCGCTGCCGGTCGTGGTGCCCTGCCACCGCGTGGTGGAGAGCGACGGCGGGCTCGGCGGGTTCGGCGGCGGCCTGGAGACCAAGCGGCGGCTGCTCGCCCTGGAAGGGGTGCTGCCGCAGCCGCTGTTCTGAGCACTCCGGGCCGGGCCGTATGCCACGAGGCGCTAGAGGCTGATGTGGTACGCCTTGCGCAGGGTCTCGTGCACGGTCCACGTCGTACGGTCGCCCTCGCGCAGCACGCACGCGTCGCCGGGGCCGATCTCCAGCGTGTCGCCGCCCGCCACCTCGACGGTCGCCCGCCCACTGACCACCACGAAGAGCTCATTGGCCTCGGTGTCGGTCACCACGCCGGGAGTGATCTGCCAGATGCCGCGCAGCTGCTTGCCGTCGGGCGACTCCCAGAGGACCTTGCCGGTGACCTCGGGGGTGCCCGAGACGATCTGGTCGGGGTCCAGCGGCTCGGGCTCCAGCTCGGCGTCCGGGATGTGGACAACGAAGGAGGCCGGTGCGGCCTCGACAACGGAAGGGTTCTCGATGTGATCACTGGTCGTCATGGCGCGCCAATCTAGCCATGTCCCGCGACGTCCTCGACACCGCCTCTGGCCGGGACCGCCGAGCGGGAGCAGACTCCTGGTGAGTGGGTCGCGGGGGCGGGCCCCGTAGGCCTCGCGGCCGCCGCCTCCGCGCGCCTCGCACAGGTGATCGCCGACGGGACGTTTACGCGGTGCGCGGGCGCGCCAGGGATGGTGCATGTCCTACGACGACGTACTCAAGGTGTCCGAAGAGGTGCGGGAAGCCCTGGCCGAGGGGCGTCCCGTGGTCGCTCTGGAGTCCACGATCATCGCGCACGGACTGCCGCGCCCGCGCAATCTGCGGGTGGCGACGGAGCTGGAGGAACTGGTACGGGCCCAGGGCGCCGTCCCCGCCACGATCGCGGTGCTGGACGGGCGTCCCCATGTCGGCCTGGACAAGGACCAGTTGGAGCGGGTCGCGGGCGGCGGTCTGCGCAAGCTCGGCCACCGCGATCTGCCGATGGCGCTGGCCTTGGGCGCGAGCGGCGCCACCACCGTCTCCGCGACCGCGTACCTGGCCCACTGGGCGGACATCCGTGTCTTCGCCACCGGCGGGCTCGGCGGTGTCCACCGCGGCTGGACGGAGACCCAGGACGAGTCGGCGGACCTGCAACTCCTCGCCCGTACGCCGGTCGCGGTGGTGTGCGCGGGGGTCAAGTCGATCCTCGATGTACCGGCGACGCTGCAGCGGCTGGAGACGCTGGGCATCGGGGTGATCGGCTACGGAACGGACCGCTTCCCCGGGTTCTATCTGGCCGATTCCGGCGAGCCGGTCGACTGGACGGTGCGGACCCCGCAGGAGGCCGCCGACGTACTGCGGTCCCATGACGCGATCGGCCCCGACTCGGCGCTGATCGTGGCCAACCCGGTGCCGGAGGCCGAACAGCTCGATCCGGAGCTGCACGACCGGGTGCTGGCCGAGGCTCTGGACGCGTGCCGGAAGCAGGGCATCACGGGCCAGGCCGTCACCCCGTTCCTGCTCGACCACCTGGTGCGGCACACCGGCGGGGCGTCCCTGGAGGCGAACGTGGCGGCGGTGCGGGGCAACGTACGGCTGGCGGCGGCGATCGCGGCGGCGCTGTGAGGGATGGGGTTGAGGGGGCGGGGGCGGTCGCCGAGACGGATGGGCGGGCTGGGGCAGATCGGGCCGCCGGGGGCAGGTCGGACGCGGCCGCCGGGCGGGGTGGAGCCGCCGAAAGGGAGCCGGGTCCGGCCGACGGCACCCCAGGTCCGGGGAGCCGCGCGCCCCGTGGCCTCCTGGTCGTCGGGGACGTGGTGACCGACGTGGTCGCCCGGCATCACGGGCCGCTGGCCGCCGCCACGGACACGGCGGCGGAGATTCGTACGGTACCGGGCGGCGCGGGGGCCAACGCGGCCTGCTGGGCCGCGCGTTCGGGATGCGCGGACGTGCGCGTCCTGGGCCGGGTCGGCAGCGACGCGCTGGCCTGGCACGATCGTCGGCTGCGGCGCGCGGGCGTACGGCCGCTGCTGGTCCCGGACCCGGAGGCGCCCACCGCCACCGTCGTCTCGCTGGTCGACACCGCGACCGCCGAGCGCACCTTCCTCACCGACAGCGGCGCCGTGCTGCGCATATCCCCCGTCGACTGGGACCCCGCGTTCCTGGACGGCATCGGCCGGCTGCACCTCTCCGGCTATCTGTTCTTCGCCGAGGTGAGCCGCGAACTGGCCCTCACCGCCTGCCGTTCGGCGCTGGACGCCGGGGTTCCGGTGAGCCTGGACCCGGCGTCGGCGGGATTCCTGGCCGAGCTCGGCGTCGGGCGCTTCCTGGCGGCGGCCGAGGGCGTGGAGGTGCTGCTTCCCAACGCCGACGAGGCACGGTTACTCACCGGGCTTGCCGAACCTGCCGGGGCGGCAGTGGAGTTGAGCCGCAGGTTCCCGCTGGTCGCGGTCACGCTCGGGGCGGCCGGGGCGCTGGTGGCGGTGGCCGGTGAGGTCGTCGCCCGGGTGGCCGCCCCACCGCCCGGCGCGGCCGCCGTCGACTCGACGGGCGCGGGCGACGCCTTCACCGGCGGCTTCCTCGCCGCCCTCCTCGCGGGCGCGGACCCGGCCGAGGCGGCGGCGGCAGGCTGCCGGGCGGGCACGGAGGCGGTGACGGTGGTGGGCGGACGGCCGCCCGTACCACCGGATTGATGCGCTGAGCGGGCGCGTGAAAGTCCCGCGCGCCGCCCCGCCGCACAGGCGCGGCGCCCGAAAGGGACGTGGCGCTGTGACATGTGCGGCTCCGCCGCGTGGGCTCGACCAGCCACACAGCACCCGTGGCTGAACCACCGCGCTTCCAGCCGAGTGCTCAGCGGACCGTGCCGCTCCACGCCGGATGCCTCGGGTCGTCGGCGCGCACAACGACGTCGGCGGCCTCGGCGGGCCGCACCTCCTCCTCGTACCGCTCGAACGCGGAGAGCGTCCACCGGGCGCCCTCCTCCGTACGCCGCCGCAGCGCACCCGGCGAGAGGCGGACGTGAACGGTGAGGTCGAAGGGAAACCAGCGCCCCAGGAGCAACGGCCCGTGCACCAACAGCACTCCTCCCTTCGGGAGGAGTCGGTACTCGCTCCGCGTCGCCCGGTCCGTCACCGGGTCCCAGAGGTCGGGCAGCACGCGGCCGCTGCCGTCGGCCTCCAGCGGGTCGAACACCTCGCGCCACAACGCGGCGGTGTCGAACCAGCCGTCGAAGTACGTGTCCGGGTCCTCGCGGCCGTACTCGAAGCGCAGCGAGGCGGGACGCAGGAAGCCCTCCGTGGACAGGACGAGCACCGAACGCCCCCGTACGCGCAGCGCCTCCGCGAGCGACTGCGCCAGCTCACCGGGCCGGGCCGCGGGTGCTCCGTCGACGCCGACGCGCAGCCAGGGGCCGCCGCCCTCGGACTGCGCGTCCACGGCCCGTTCCGCCAGGGCCTCGGTCAGCCGTTCCCACGTGATCGCTTCGAGTCGCACGGCTCCATGATGCGGGGTGCTCCAGCCGATACGACGGCGGGCCCGGGCGGGACGCGACCGCCCGCGCCTCAAGTGGCGGGCAGGTGCACGCGGCGGCGTGCCAGGGCGGACGCGACCGCCGCGCCTCAGGTATCGGGCAGGCGCACGCGGCGGCGCACCCTGCGGACACGCCGCGGCAGGCCGTCACTCGCCCCGCAGCGCCGCCGCGACCGGACCCTCGCCCGTCACCTCGATCCGCCCGTCCTTGACGCCCTCCTCGATGGTCAGCGTGCCCTCCGCGAGTGCGCGGCAGGTGTCGGCGTCCAGGACGAGCCGGGCGTCGGCGTCCGGCGCGGGCCCATCCCCGTACACCGCGACGCCGTCGCCCGTGACTCCCTCCCCGCCGGTGCGGACGTGGAACTCACCCTCGTCCAGGCGTACGTCGAGGACCGCCGGGGCGTGCGGAAGGCGGCGCAGCACTGGAATCAGCGGGATGGCGAACCAGTGCGCGCGCACGGCGTCGGTGGGCCGCCGCTCGGCGAGCTCCGGCGCGCCCCACGCTGCGAGGGCGGTCAGCACGGGCAGCAACTGGCGTCCGCGCGCGCTCAGTTCGTACACCGTCGCGGCCGCCGGCGGGGGCAGCTTGCGGCGGGTGGCCAGCTCCTCGCGCTCCATGTCCTTGAGCCGGGAGGCGAGCACGTCCGTGGAGACACCCGGCAGATCTGCGTGCAGATCTGTATAACGACGCGGTCCCGCGAGGAGTTCCCGGACGATCAGCAGCGTCCACCGGTCCCCGACGACATCGAGGGCGCGGGCAGCGGCGCAGTACTGGTCGTAACTTCGACGGCGTGGCTGACGTGGCATACGACGCAGTCTAGACAAGTTGTTGGACTTTCCAAGCTCATACTTGGTAAAACCAAGTGGAGCAGCACGGGCGAGTCGCGCCACGAGTCACGCCAGAGAGATCTGGGCACCGCGGGAGGGCCACGGCATGGAGTTCCGGCAGTCGAGCAAGCTGAGCGAGGTCTGTTACGAGATCCGCGGCCCGGTGATCGAGCACGCCAACGCGCTGGAGGAGGCGGGCCACAGCGTGCTGCGCCTCAACACCGGCAACCCGGCGCTCTTCGGCTTCGAGGCGCCGGAGGAGATCATCCAGGACATGATCCGGATGCTTCCGCAGGCCCACGGCTACACGGACTCGCGCGGCATCCTCTCGGCCCGCCGCGCCGTCGCCCAGCGCTACCAGGCGATGGGTCTGCCGGACGTCTCCGTGGACGACGTCTTCCTCGGCAACGGCGTCTCCGAGCTGGTCTCCATGGCCGTACAGGCGTTGCTCGAAGACGGCGACGAAGTCCTCATCCCCGCACCGGACTTCCCCCTGTGGACGGCCGTCACCACGCTCGCAGGCGGTAAGGCCGTGCATTACATCTGCGACGAGTCGGCCGACTGGTACCCCGACCTCGACGACATGGCGTCGAAGATCACCGACCGCACCAAGGCCGTCGTCATCATCAACCCCAACAACCCCACGGGCGCGGTGTATCCGAAGGAGGTCATCGAGGGCATCCTCGACCTGGCCCGCCGCCACCAGCTGATGGTGTTCGCGGACGAGATCTACGACCAGATCGTCTACGACGACGCCGTCGCCCACAGCGCCGCCGCGCTCGCGCCCGACCTGGTCGTGCTCACCTTCAGCGGGCTGTCCAAGACGTACCGGGTGGCGGGGTTCCGCTCCGGCTGGCTGGTCGTCAGCGGCCCCCAGCAGCACGCCAGGAACTACCTGGAGGGGCTGACCATGCTCGCCTCCATGCGGCTGTGCCCCAACGCGCCCGCCCAGTACGCCATCCAGGCCGCGCTCGGCGGACGCCAGTCCATCAAGGAGCTGACCGCGCCGGGCGGGCGGCTGTACGAGCAGCGCAACCGGGCCTGGGAGAAGCTCAACGAGATCCCCGGCGTGTCCTGCGTGAAGCCGAAGGGCGCGCTCTACGCGTTCCCCCGGATCGACCCCAAGGTTCACCCGATCGAAGACGACGAGAAGTTCGTCCTTGACCTGCTGCTGCGGGAGAAGATCCAGGTGGTGCAGGGTACGGGCTTCAACTGGCCGCGCCCGGACCACTTCCGCATCCTGACGCTGCCGCACGCGGACGACCTGGACGCGGCCATCAGCCGCATCGGGCGTTTTCTGAGCGGGTACCGGCAGTAGGAGACCTCGCACCGGGCCGGGGCGGGGCAGGGCAGGGCAGGGCAGGGGGGCTGCGGGAGAGGGAGGCGACCCATTCTCGTCATAGAACCCAGACGACGGCACCGCTGCGCCGACTGCGACCAGGGCCCGCTCCCCCGGCTCGTCCTGGACACCGGCGCCCCGCGCTGCCTGGACTGCGCCGACCTCGGGCACCTCGTGTTCCTGCCGCGCGGCGACACCGCCCTGACGCGCCGCGCCCGCGAGGAGAGCACGCTGTCGGCCGTCGTCATCCGCTTCAACCGCCGTCGGCGCCGGTACGAACGCCAGGGCGTGCTCGTCGAGGAGGCGGCGCTCACCGTCGCCGAGGAGCGCTGCCTGGCCGACGCGAAGGCCCGCGCGCGCCGCCGCGCCCGCGACGCGCTCCGGCGGGCCGCCGAGGACGTCCGTTTCACCGCGGCCCTGGAGGCCGAGATCCTGCGCCTCTTCCCCGGCTGCCCGCCCGAACGGGCCCACGACGTCGCCGTCCACACCTCGGTGCGCGGCAGCGGACGCGTGGGCCGCAGCGCGGCGGGCCGCGCCCTGGACGAGGCCGCGGTGACGGCCGCGGTCCGCGCGTCCGTACGCCACCTGGACACGCCCTACGACGAGCTCCTCATGGCCAGGGTGCCGCGCAACCGGGCCCGGGCGCGGGTGGCGGCACGGATCGAGGCGGTCCTGGCGGCGTGGGCCGCGGGGCGGGAACGGTGACCCCGGCACGCCGACGGTGTCACCGCGTGACCGCCTCCACCGGATCCGCACCCGGTATCCCCCGGGGCCACCAGTCCTCGCGGCCCGGGTCCGACTCGTACGCGTACCAGAGGCCGTCGCGGCCGTAGCGGAGCTGGGTCGTCGCCGTGGAGAGGTGGTTGCGCCAGGGGCGGAAGCCGGGGTGGCCGGCGGCCGTCAAGGCGGGGCGGGCGCGGTCGAACGGGCCGGCCGGAGGGTCCCAGGGGTCTTCCAGTACGGAGAGCGCCGCGAGTCCGCCCTGGCGCCAGGCGGCCACCGCGCGGGCCAGATCGGTGGTGGTGCGGCCGGTTGCCCGGCACAGGGCGGCGTACAGCGCCCGGGTCGTGGAGGTCACGCCGGAGCCCGGGTGGGCCGCTGCCAGGCGAACCGCGTCCTGCCACGTCGACAGGGACGCGATCGGGTCCTCCCCGGTGGTCAGCAGGGCGTGCGCCCGGGCCGCCGCCTCGGTGGCCAGCAGGTCGAGCGCGAGCGGGTCGGGGGCGCCCTGCAGGGTGGGGAAGGCCGGCGGGTGGCCCGCGTGCGGCGGGGGCGGGAACGGGGGCGGCAGCTCGGGCCGCGACGCGGCCCGGACGGCGTCCCGGGCGGCGACGGTGGGGAGTTGGGGCACGGGTGCCTCGCGCTCCACCGCCATCCGGGCGGTGTTGCGGCGGGTGAGCGCGGCGAGCGTCTCCTGCTCGCCGCGGCCGCGCATCAGCAGGAGGACGAACGGGTCCTCGTCGAGGAGGCGGGCGGTCTGGTAGCAGAGCGCCGCCGCGTGCTTGCAGGGGTAGCCGTCGTCGGGGCAGGAGCAGTCGGGGACCAGGTCGCCGGAGGCGGGGAGCAGGTCGACCTGGTCGGCGAGGGTATGCGGCAGGTCCTTGTCGAGCAGCGCCGCGATGTGGGCGGGGTCCTGTGCCGCCGTGTCCAGGAAGTCCTCCCATGCCTGCTCGGGGAGGGTGCGCAGACGCAGTTCCGTGCGGTAGGGACGGGGGCGGGAGCCGTGTACGTACGCGGTGATCCGGCCGGGCGTGATGGTGATCGCGTCCACATGGCCCGCCTGCGCGTACGTCCGGCCCCGGGCCAGCCGGGCCGGGTCCAGGGCCAGGTCCTCCAGCGCGTCGACCCAGGCCTCGCCCCACCACGTGCCCGTCCGCTCCGAACGGGCGCCCAGAGCCGGGAAGGTGCGGCGGCGGTCGTCGTACCGGGTGGCCGGGAGCGGACTCATACGGGCCTCCTCTCGGGAGCAGCAGGGCCGGCGGCGTGGGCTGTTGGGCACGCGCGCGTGCGGAACCGGTGGGTGTTCATGCTCCCCTCCGCAGGGAGATGAGGTCCGCCAGCTCACGGTCGGTGAGTTCGGTCAGGGCGCTCTCACCGGACCCGAGGACCGCGTCGGCCAGGGCGCGCTTGGCGGCGAGCATCTCCGCGATGCGGTCCTCCACGGTGCCTTCGGCGATCAGACGGTGGACCTGCACCGGCTGGGTCTGGCCGATGCGGTAGGCGCGGTCGGTGGCCTGCTCCTCCACGGCCGGGTTCCACCAGCGGTCGTAGTGGACGACGTGGCCCGCCCGGGTGAGGTTGAGGCCGGTGCCGGCCGCCTTCAGGGAGAGGATGAAGACCGGGACCTCGCCCGACTGGAACGCGTCCACCAGGCGGTCCCGCTCCGCCACCGGCGTTCCGCCGTGCAGGAGTTGGGAGGGGACTCCGCGCGCGGTGAGGTGCGTGGAGAGCAGCCGGGCCATCGCCACGTACTGGGTGAAGACGAGGACCGAGCCGTCCTCGGCCAGGATCGTGTCGAGCAGTTCATCGAGGAGGGTGAGCTTGCCGGAGCGGGCGTGCAGCCGGGGCGCGGTCTCCTTCAGGTACTGCGCCGGGTGGTTGCAGATCTGCTTCAGGGCCGTCAGGAGCTTCATGATCAGGGCGCGTCGGGCGATGCCCTCGGCGGCCTCGACCTCGGCCATGGCCTCCCGGACGACCGCTTCGTAGAGCGAGGCCTGTTCGCGGGTGAGCGGGACCGGGTGGTCGGTCTCCGTCTTGGGCGGCAGCTCGGGCACGATGCCCGGGTCGGACTTCTTCCTCCGAAGGAGGAAGGGGCGGACCAGCCGCGCCAGGCGCTCGGCCGCCTGCGCGTCCTCGCCGTTCTCCACGGCGCGCGCGTGGCGGGCGCGGAACGACTTGAGCGGGCCGAGCAGCCCGGGCGTCGTCCAGTCGAGCAGGGCCCACAGCTCGGAGAGGTTGTTCTCGACCGGGGTGCCGGTGAGCGCGACCCGCGCGGGCGCGGGGACGGTGCGCAGGGCCTTCGCCGTCGCCGAGAACGGGTTCTTGACGTGCTGCGCCTCGTCCGCGACGACCATCCCCCAGGTGTGTGCGGCCAGTTGGGGAGCGCTGCCGCGCATCGTGCCGTACGTGGTGAGGACGAAGCCGCCCGCCGTGTCCGCCAGGCTGCGGGCGCTGCCGTGGAAGCGCCGCACGGGGACGCCGGGCGCGAACCGGGCGATCTCGCGCTGCCAGTTGCCGAGCAGCGAGGCCGGGCAGACCACCAGGGTCGGCTCGGGGCGCGCGCGGCGCAGATGGAGGGCGATCACAGTGATCGTCTTGCCCAGGCCCATGTCGTCCGCGAGACAGCCGCCGAGGCCGAGTGAGGTCATCAGGTCCAGCCAGGCGAGGCCGCGCAGCTGGTAGTCGCGCAGGGTGGCGTCCAGGCCCGGGGGCTGGACGGTGGCCCGCGGGCCCTCGGTGAGGCGGTCACGCAGGACGGCCAGGGCGCCGGCCGGGACCGCCTCGACCGTCTCGCCGTCGACCTCCGCGGTGCCGGTGAGCGCGACGGAGAGCGCGTCCACGGGGTCGAGCAGCCCCAGGTCCCGCTTCCTCGCCTTGCGTACGAGCTCGGGGTCGGCCACCACCCACTGGTCGCGCAGCCGCACGATCGGGCGGTGGGCCTCGGCCAGGACGTCCATCTCGGACTGGCTGAGCGGCTCGCCGCCGAGCGCCAGCTCCCAGTTGAAGGCGAGCAGTTCCCCGGCGTCGAAGAAGGCCGTGCCGTCGGTCGCCGAGCCCGGCGCGGGCCGTACGACAGCGGTGGCGCTCAGGGTGCGGGCCAGCTCGCGCGGCCAGTGGACGGCGACCCCGGCCGCGTCCAGGCGGGTCGCGGCCGCGCCGAGCAGGTCGTACAGCTCGCTCTCGGTGAGCGGCAGCACATCCGGCACCGACCGTTCGAGCAGGAGGCCCAGGGGTGGCCAGACCCGGGCGGCCCGTCGCAGCGCGAGCAGGGCGTCGATCCGCGCGCGCGGGCCGAACGCGTCGGACCGCTCCCCCGCCCACAGGCCCGCCGCGTCGATGACCAGGGTGGGGTCGGCGAGGCTGTGGACCTGGACGATCGCGGAGCCCGCGCGCCGCGCGTCCTCGTCGTCGTCGCTGTCGAACGTCCCGTATCCGGACAGATCCAGGCGCAGGGACACCCGTACGCCCGCGTCCATGCCCGCCGCCGCCTCCGCCGCCCACACGCGCGCGCCGGGCAGGTGCTGGGGCGCGGCCGCCGCGAACGCGGGGCCGACCGCGTGGGCGGCAGCCGGGGTGCGCGGCAGGCTGTCCGCCACGGCGTCCAGGAAGGCGCGCACCAGCGCCTCGGGGTCGGGCAGCCGCAGCGGGCCGTGGCCCGGCAGCGGGACTCCGTACGCCTCGTGCGGCATGGCGGCGGCGATGGCCCGGAGCTGGGCGATGTCGTCGGCGTCCAGCGGGCCGGCACGCCAGGCGTCGTGATCGGTCCCGGTCAGCCCGGGCAGCAGCCTGCCGCGCGCGACGAGGTGCAGGGCGTGCAGCGCGGCGGCGCCCCAGCAGGCGGCCGCGGGGTGAGCGGCGGGGTGGTGCCGCGCCCGGACGAGCAGGGGCAGGGCCTCGGTGATGGGCAGCAGGCGGGCCGCGACGGTACGCCGCCCGGCGCCGCTGCCCTGGCGCCGCACCACGGTCAGCTCGGTGACCTCGCCCGCGCCGGCGTCCCCTGGGGCCCGTGCGCCTGAGTCGGCCGTCCGTGCCCCGGGGAGCGGGCCGCCCGCCGGGTCCCAGAAGGCGACCTTGCCCTCGCGGGGCAGCCCCGCAGGCAGGAACACCGCGGCCGCGGACACGCCGGGCAGCGGCGCGGGCGCCGTCGTCCGCTCGGGCTGCGTCATGTCAGGTCACCTCCCCTCGTGCGTAGGGCCGTGGATCAGCATGCGATCCGCGACTTCTACGACCTTACGGGCGGGGTCTGACAATCGGGCACCGCCGCCTCAGCGCACCCCCTCCCACAAGGCACGTTCCGCCGCCCGCGGGTCCCGGACCAGCTCGGTCGGGGCGTCCGGGGAGGCGCCGAAGACCATCGTCGTACGGGTCTCCCGGTCGTAGGCGTCCCAGCCCGGGTCGCCGGTCGTCGCGAAAGCCACCCACGCGCCGTGCATCGCGTCCGCGAGGTCCTGCGGCGGCCGGTCGCCGAGCATCGGGGCGTACACGGGGTCGCGCAGGTTGTCGAAGACGAAGCCGAGCTCCGCACCGTGGCAGGCGCCGAGCAGACCGCCGTACTGCGGAGAGCGCCAGGCGAACTCGTACACGTGCGTGCCGGGAACGGACTCGGCGACGCGGATGGCTGGGATCCGGTAGAACCAGTCGGTCGCGACGGCGTCGAAGAGCTCGCCGGGGGCCGCGCCGGGGCGGCCCCCGGCGTAGACGGGCAGCGCCTTGTCGGGGTCGAGCCCGTACGCCTCGGTCGTCGCGCGCAGCTTCCGCTCGCTCAGCAGGTGCAGCCGCTCGGTGGGGACCAGGAAGAGGCGGTACTCCTCGCGGTTGCTGCCGACGAGCAGGTCCACCCCGCAGTCGGCGGCGGGCAGCGGCAGCGCGTCCAGGACGGGCTCGAACGGCATCATGTTGAGGATTGCCTCGCCCCACAGCGCCGGGTCCGGGCGGGCGCCCATCTCGGCCCGCAGCCCGGCCTGGGCCGGCAGCAGGTCGCCGAAGGGGACGCGGGCGAACGCGTCGGTCAGCGCCGTCCCGGTCGCCTCGATGCCCAGCTCGGCCGCGAGGCGGGCGGTGATCAGGTCGGCCGTGGCGGGCCGCAGGAAGTGGTGGGCGGCGCCGCTTTGCAGGACCACCCGGCGCAGCAGCCCACGCGCGCGTGGCTGCGCGAGCAGGACGCCGAGGCTCATCCCGCCCGCCGACTCGCCGAACGCGGTGACGCGGTCCGGGTCGCCGCCGAAGCCCTCGATGTTGTCGCGGACCCACTCCAGGGCGGCGATCTGGTCGAGCAGCCCGCGGTTGTCGGGCCTGCCCGGCAGCCGCAGGAAACCGTCCGTACCGAGGCGGTAGTTGACGTTCACGCAGACGACGCCGTCGCGCGCGAAGGCGGTGCCGTCGTACGCCGGCCCCACCCCCGAGCCGTTGGAGAACGCCCCGCCGTGCAGCCAAACCATCACCGGCAGGCGGCCGCCCGGGCCGGGGTGCGGGGTCCACACGCTGAGGTTGAGGCAGTCCTCGCCCTGCCCGCCGTCGGCGTCCGGGATCAGGGCGTCCATCGGCGGGGCGTACGGGGCCCGGGGCGCGGACGGGCCGTGCGCGAAGGCGTCCCGTACGCCCTCCCAGGGGGCCGCCGGGGCCGGCTCGCGGAAGCGGAGCGGGCCGAACGGCGGTGCCGCGTACGGGATGCCGAGGAAGGACGTCACCCCGTCGCTGCCGGTCCGGCCGCGCACCACGCCCTGCCGGGTCGCGCACACAGGCGTCGCAGCCGGTTGCCCCGGTTCCCTGGGTCCCCTGGGTTGCATGGGTTCCATCTGTGTCTCAGACCCCTTCGGCCAGCGTCTTCAGCAGGGCTTCGCCGAACTCCTGGGGACGTTCGACGTGCACCGCGTGCCCTGCTCCGGGCACCGTCACCTCTCGTACCCTGCCGCCCACGCGCGCGTAAAGGGCGAGAACGTGCCGTGTCTGGGCGATCATCGGCTGCGCCGGGGTGCCGTCCCAGCCGGGCACCGCGCCGATCGAGCCCAGATGGGCGAGGTCGAAGAGCGAGGTGTCGGAGACGATCACGTCGTCCTCGCCGCGCACCCAGGTCACCGGTGGCTTGGCGGTGAGCCCGGCGAGGGCGGTGTGCAGGTCGTCGAGGCGGAAGTGGGTCGGGGCGAGGCAGTTGAGCACCCCGCGCGTGCCCGGGGCGGTGCCTGGCCAGGTCTCGCAGGGCCTGCTGTCCCCGGGGTAGTGGTCGTCGCCGAGCCGGGTGCTGAGCATCGACTCGACGTACTCGTCCTCCCGTTCCGGCCGCAGCGGGGGCTTGACGTAGCAGAGGGCGAGCACGCGGCGGGGCGAGAGCGGTGACTCCTCGCCGCGGTCGCCCTCGGCCAGCAGCCGCACGAAGTCGGGGTTGGCGGTGCCGCCGCCCGAGCCCGCGCCGTCCGGCGAGTTGAGCCGCCCGTCCACGCCCTTGGTGCCGCCGAAGCCGTACGGGGAGACCGGATTGACCAGTGTCACCGAACGCACCATGGCGGGCCGGTCCCGCATATGTTGCAGCACCACCCCGCCTCCCATGGACCAGCCGACGAAGTGTGCGCGCTCCACATGAAGAGCCTCGAGGAGCGCCATCAAGTCGTCGGCGTAGTCGCTCAGTCCGCGGGTCGCGTCGACCGGCAGCGGGTCGGTGCCGCCGAAGCCGCGCAGATCGACGGCGATCGGCCGGTAGCGCTCGGGCAGGGCGAGCATCGCGTCCTGCCAGAAGGCGGAGGACGAGACGTTGCCATGCACGAAGACGACCGGTTCGCCCGCGCCTCTGGAGGCGTCCTCCAGGATGTGCTGGGTGAGCCGGGCGGTCGGTACCCGGCGTGCGGTGAGGGTGGACATACGGCCGTCCTTCGGCTTCGGGGGTTCGACTTCGGCGTCGGCTTCAGACGTCGGCTCGGGGGCGACAACGGCCCGGCTCAGGCCAGCCAGGCGGCGACCTGGGCCTGTGAGGCGCTGTTCCAGCCGAGTTCGAGGTGGTTGGCGCCCGTCACGGTGGCCTTGCCGCCGACCGTGGCGACGCCGGTGGTGTCGAGCGCGCTGGAGATGAAGACCACGCCGTCACTGGGCCCGCGGTTCTCGTTGAAGATGCCGATGACGTCCGGTGAACCGCCCGCCATCAGGTACGTGGTGACGGAGGCGGGGATTCCGGCCCGCTGCAGCGGGGCGACGAGCGAGCCCGTGTCGATGGCCCGCTGGATCCCGTCACCGGCCGTGTAGAAGCCCTGGCCTCCGTAGTACGTGGTGTACCAGTCCTGGGCCGACTGGTCGACGCCGTACACGCCGTCCCAGCGGGCCAGCATCTGCCGCTGGCCGGGGTAGTCGTCGTAGCCCCCGGACGGCGTCATGGAGAACTCGGGGTGCGCCGTGTACGTGCCGTAGCAGGTCATCCGGGAGTGCGGGGAGGGCGCGTTGATCTTGCCGCCGCACTCCGGCCAGATGGAGAAGTCATGGGCCCAGCCGTGGGCGTACGGGTAGTCGAAGCCGCCGTTGGGGCCGCCGAGCGTGATCAGCTTCCGTACGTCACCGGCGTACGCGCGGCCCCAGGAGGGCTTCAGGGACGACACGTACGCGCGCGTGGAGAGCTCCCCCTTGCTCCAGCCGACCAGGTCCACCTGGCCGACGCCCAGCTTCGCCTTGATGAGGGCGACCGCGTCACCGACGGCCTGCGCCTGCATCAGGTTGTCGCCCTGTTTGTGGGCGAAGCCGATGGCGAAGACCCGGTGGCCGCGGGCCGCCAGGTACTGCATCAGGCCGGTCGAGGGGCACGAAAGGGCGCCGCAGCCGTAGCCGCCGGACTCGCCGGGGTTGGCCCAGGCCCGGTCGGCGGTGTCGTTGGCGCCGTGCACCAGGAGGACCGGGGTGGCCTTGGCGCCGGTGTTCCAGCCGGGGGCCGAGTAGAGCAGGAAGCGGTCGGAGGTGGGGCGGGCGACGCCACCGAAGTAGGTGACGCGGACGCCGTCCTGGTTGCCACGCCCGTCCGGCGGGTAGCCCTCGGCGGCGGCCGCCTGGAAGCCCGTGGTGGTGTCGCGGTAGCGCTCGACCTTCTCCCACCCGTTGGTGACCGTGCCGGAGCCGTAGGCGGCCTCCAGGGCGAGGTACGGGGGCGGGGCGGCGGTCGCGTCGCTGCCCCCTGTGGCCGTCTCTCGGGCGATGGCGGTGCTTGCGGCGGCGGCATCTCCGGCTGTGGCGGTGCCTCCCGCCGACAGGAGCGCGCCGAGCGCCGCTGTCACGGCCAGCGCCGCTCTCCATCCCCCACGGTGTCTGCTACGCACGTCCGGGCCCCCTTGCCTGGGCTGATTCTGGCTGCGACCAAGACGCTAGGCAGGCGGTGCCTGGGTGGGGGATGTGTGCGCGCCACATAAGACGGACGGCGCATGTGGGGCCGGGCATGTGCGAGCCGGTGGCTCGGGGGTGCCAGGGTGACATCGCCCGGCCGGCCGCGCACGGGATGCCCGGGTGGCGTGCACCGGGCAGGGTGACGGTACTGACCGCCGTACCACCGCCGTCACCGTACAGACGAGGACCGCTCATGCCCGTGCCTGTGTCCCCGCTCGCGCCGCGCCCGTCAGAACCTTCCCCGTCCTCTTCGGGGCGGTCCTCGTGGGGGCGTGCGGCGTCCGTCAGGCGGCGGCTCGGCTTCGCCGCCGGGGCGGCGCTGCTCACGCTCGCCACCGCGGCCTGCTCCGCCTTCGGCCGTACGGCGGTCGGCACCTTCTCGTACGCGACCGCGGCGGAACGTGTCGTCAAGATCAGCAGCCCGCCGATCAAGGGCTGCCACCGGATGGGCCCGACAGGCGCCACGGCCGTCCTCAACAACACGCTGACGGACGTTCGCGTGTACCGGACGCTGAACTGCCGGGGCAAGGAGATGGCGTACATCCCGAGCCGTCTGGGGGACAACATCGCGCCGAACACCCTGCCCTGGCGCAGCTACGCGTTCGTGCACTGACGCCGGGCGGGGCGCGGGCCCGGCGTCCGGAGCAGGCCGGTCACAGCTCGAACCACCCGTGTCCTTGGTACCAGTGCTCGCCCGCGAGCAGATGGCCCGCGACGGCGCGCTCCACGGCGGTCCGC
The DNA here is from genome assembly GCF_040639555.1 of Streptomyces sp. NPDC023838. Taxonomy (NCBI): domain Bacteria; kingdom Bacillati; phylum Actinomycetota; class Actinomycetes; order Kitasatosporales; family Streptomycetaceae; genus Streptomyces; species Streptomyces sp. NPDC023838. The sequence continues at coordinate 63,334 of NZ_JBFAAD010000016.1, read as the reverse complement.
TGGAGCAGCGCCTCCACGGGCAGGTCCGGGTCTCCGAAGACGAAGAAGACCGGAAGATTGTCGTCCGGTTCGGTTGCCCGATAGGGCGTGTGGAACCGGCGCTGGAAGCGGACGATGTTGGACTCTTCGGGCAAGTACTTCTGCAGTTGCGCATCGAGCAGCCATGAGTGGCAGACGGCGACCCGGTAGGTCTCCTCCGGGTAGTGGAGCGCGAAGAAGTCCCTGGCCAGCGCGAGCGAAGCGTCGCACGCCTGCGGGTTCAACGGCCCCCGGAAGTCCGGGATGTGGATGCTGAGGCAGGCGTCACCGGGCCCGAGCGGCAGCCCGGCGGCCCGCACCGCCTCACCGGTGCGCTGCCCGAGCCGGGCACGCTGGAACTGCAACCGTCCCAACTGGTAGAGCTCCCCGCGAAAGTGCGGCCACAGCCAGCGCGGCAGCACCAGACCGGCGTTCCCGTAGCGCCTGCGGTGAACGGCCATGTGGCGTCCGAGGTCAGCGAGAGTGCGACGGGCAATGTCGCCGGGCACGGCGCGTCCGTCGTGGTACGCGCGCGTATGCGGCAGTGCGGCGAGCAGGACCAGGACGGGAAAGAGCCGCCGGACAACCGCCGATCCGCCCAACCCGTCGGAAATCGCGGGCATTTCAGGCTGAAATCCCACGGTCCCGATGTCCTGTACGAGCGCCCTGACGGACGCCGCCAGAAGCCCACCGACTTCCGAATCACCCACCGACTGCCTTGCGATCCGCACCAGTTCATTGATGTCCTCGTGCGGTACGGCGAGGTCGAGCAGCACCTCGGGCAGCTCGTCCCCCACCGGTAACAGCGCGTCCTCGTCCACCATGCGCGTCACCCTATGTGGCACCGGAATGCGGGAATCGGGGATTGGCGCACAAACCACGGCTCATCGGACAGCCATATCCAGCCACCCAGTGGGTAAAATTCCCCTGGAAGAGGCGATGACCATGCGCACTGGGAGTGAGCCCACGACCGCGCGCAGTCCCCTGCGGATGCGGTTCTGGCTGAGCGTGTGGGGGCTGATCTGGGCCCTCGGCGGCACGGCGGGCTTCGCCCTGGAGGGCCGCCCCGGCTGGATGGCCGCGTGCGCCGCACTCGCCCTGGTGATCACGATCGACCTCGGCATGATCATCCACCACATCCACCAGGGCCCCCACTACCAGCCGGGCCCGGACGTCCCCCCGTACGAGCCGCCCCGGCGGCGTTAAGCGCTGTTGGGTGGCGTGAGGCGCCACTGGGCGGCGTCACGTCACGCGTCGTCACACCTCGTCGTCGCCCACGTCGAACCGCGCCGCCTGCACATACTCCGGCTTCGGGTCCAGCGCCGCCGCGAGGCGGAAGTGGCGGACCGCCTGGTCGGGTCGGGCCGTGCGTTCGTAGGTACGGGCCAGGGCGAAGTGGGCGAAGGCATTGTCCGGTTCCCGCTCCAGGACCAGCTGGAACTCCAGCTCCGCCGCACGCAGTTGGGCCGAGGCGAAGAACGCGCGGGCGCGCAGGAGGCGGGCCGCCGTGTTCTCGGGGTGGGCCGCGACGACCGAGTCGAGGAGCTTCACCGCGCCGCGAGGGTCACGGGCAGCCAGCAGCTGCTCCGCCGCGCGGAAGTCGATCACGTGTGTTTCCGGGGTGCTCTCGGCCACGGTCGAGTCCTTTCCCTCGCTGCGCGTTGACAACGCACTGCCCAGTTCCCGTATTCCGTATTCATTCCGCCCGTCACGGAGTGCGAGGCACGCTCACAGCGCGGCCACCGCCAGGATCAGACCCACGGCCAGTACGGCGGCTCCTGCCGCTACAAACGTACGGTCCAGGCCCGTTCGTTCCCCACCGAGCAGAATGACCTCGCGCGGGTCGGCCGGGTCGTAGGAGAGGCGGACGCGGTCGCCCGGGGTCAGCGGCTCACGGCGCGTGGGCGGCACGGGGGACGGCAGCTCCAGGACGCGGCCGTCGGCCGTCTCGTACTGGAGGAGCGGGCGCCCGGAACCGGGCGGGGCGGGCTTGACCAGCGCCCAGACGGCGGCGCCCGCCGCCGCGATGCGCCGGGTCTCGCGCAGCCCGTACGCACCGGCCAGCAGCGCCACCAGCCCGCCGAAGACCGTGAAACCCGCCAGTACGAAGAGCACATCGGGATCGTAATCCCGGGCGGCGGGGCGGTGCGCGCGTTTGAGACTTCCCGCCGGGCGGCCCGGCCTAGCGGGTGACCGCCCGCTCCAGGAGCTCGCCCCACACCTTCCTGACCTGCGGTTCCAGCGCTTCGAGCGGGCCGTCGTTGTCGATGACGAGGTCCGCCACCGCGAGCCGCTGTTCGCGGGTCGCCTGGGCCGCCATCCGGGCCTCGGCCTCGGGCTTCGCCATGCCGCGCAGCCGCGTCAGCCGCTCCAGTTGCGTGGCGGGCGCGGCGTCGACGACGACCACCAGGTCGTACAGGGGGGCCAAGCCGTTCTCGGCCAGCAGAGGGACGTCGTGGATCACCACCGAGTCCGGGCCCGCGGCCGCCTCCAGCTCCGCCGAGCGCGCGCCGACCAGCGGGTGGACGATGCCGTTCAGGATCGCGAGCTTGGCCGGGTCGGCGAAGACGATCGCCCCCAGAGCCGGCCGGTCGAGGGTGCCGTCCGCCGCGAGGATCCCGGCGCCGAACGCCTCGACCACCGCTGCCAGCCCCTCGGTTCCGGGCTCGACCACCTCTCGGGCGATCTTGTCGGCGTCGATCAGCACCGCCCCGTACGAGACGAGCATGCGCGACACTTCGCTCTTGCCGGCGCCGATTCCGCCGGTCAGGCCCACCTTCAGCATGAGCGGCAGCCTAGGGGATGCCGCTCATGCCGTCGGTTCCAGGGCCTTGCGGCCATTACCGGGGTCGCCGCCCCACCGTCACAGGTCTCCCTCGCGCTCCGCGAGGAACCGCTCGAACTCGCGGCCCAGTTCGTCCGCCGACGGCAGGTCCGACGGTTCGGCGACCAGGTTGCCCCGGGTCTCGGCGCCCGCGACCGCGTCGTACTGGTGCTCAAGTCCCTGCACCAGCGTGACGAGTTCCTCGTCGCCCTCGCCGATCTGCCGCTCGATCTCCGTCTGGGTACGCTGCGCCTCGGTCCGCAGGCTGTGGGCGACGCTCGGCAGCACCAGGCCCGTGGCCGCCGTGATCGCCTCCAGGGCGGTCAGGGCAGCGTCCGGGTAGGCCGACCGCGCCACGTAGTGCGGGACGTGCGTGGCCACGCCGAGGACGTCGTGTCCGGCCTCCATCAGCCGGTACTCGATCAACGACTCGGCGCTGCCGGGAACTTGCGCCTCGTCGAAGGGCGAGCGGTGACCCGGCATCAGGTCCGTGCGGTTGCCGTGCGGGGTGATGCCGACGGGGCGGGTGTGCGGAACGCCCATCGGGATGCCGTGGAAGTTGACCGAAAGGCGTACGCCGAGGCGCTCGACGATCTGCCGTACGGCGACGGCGAAACGCTCCCACTCCACATCCGGCTCGGGGCCGGACATCAGCAGGAACGGCGCACCCGTGGCATCCTGCACCAGGCGCACCTCGATCGCGGGGGTCTCGAAGTCCGCCCAGCGGTCCCGCTTGAAGGTCAGCAGCGGGCGGCGGGCGCGGTAGTCGACGAGTCTGTCGTGGTCGAAGCGGGCCACCACCTGGTGGGGCAGGCTGTCCAGCAGCTTCCCGACGATCTGCTCGCCGGTCTCACCCGCATCGATGTATCCGTCGAAGTGGTACAGCATGACCAGGCCGGCCGACTCCTGCGCGAGCGCCATGTCGACGACTGCGAGGCCCTTCGGCTCCCATTCGTACAAACCCTGCGGATCAAGCACGATTACCGCTCCTCCTCGTGTTCGTAGGGAAGAACGCCCCATCGGACAACGGCATTCCCGCGCGCGTGCCTTTCACATGCTGTTCTCACAACGGCCGGTACGCGTCCCCGTCCGCCAATTTCCGGCCGCTGGTCCGGACCTTGACATGCCCAGGCGCTCGTCCTCCCGGTCACCGCCGCCCGCCCGGGTGACGCCGGGTGGCCTTGCGGGACGTAAGGGCCAGCAGAACGATGTAAGGCCCGCCCCCCATTGGGGAGCGGGCCTTACATTTCGGCTATCTACCGACCGGGGTCAGAGCGTCAGCTCTGGCCGCCCGCCAGCTTCTCGCGCAGGGCAGCCAGGGCCTCGTCCGACGCCAGGGCGCCGGAGTTGTCGTCCGACTCCGAGGAGTACGAACCACCCGAGATACCGGCACCGGCGTTGCCACCGGCGGCCGGGGCGGCAGCGCCCTCGGCAGCGGCGGCCTCGTCGGCCTCGCGGGACTTGATGACCTGGGCCTGGTGCTGCTCGAAGCGCTGCTGCGCCTCGGCGTACTGGCCCTCCCACGCCTCGCGCTGGGTCTCGTAGCCCTCGAGCCAGTCGTTGGTCTCGGGGTCGAAGCCCTCGGGGTAGATGTAGTTGCCCTGGTCGTCGTAGGACGCGGCCATGCCGTACAGGGTCGGGTCGAACTCGACCGACGCCGGGTCGGCACCGAAGGACTCGTTGGCCTGCTTCAGCGACAGCGAGATCCGGCGACGCTCGAGGTCGATGTCGATGACCTTGACGAAGATCTCGTCGTTGACCTGGACGACCTGCTCCGGGATCTCCACGTGGCGCTCGGCCAGCTCGGAGATGTGGACCAGGCCCTCGATGCCCTCGTCGACGCGCACGAACGCACCGAACGGAACGAGCTTGGTGACCTTACCCGGGACGACCTGACCGATCTGGTGCGTACGGGCGAACTGCTGCCACGGGTCCTCCTGCGTCGCCTTCAGCGACAGGGAGACACGCTCGCGGTCCATGTCGACGTCGAGGACCTCGACGGTGACTTCCTGGCCGACCTCGACAACCTCGGACGGGTGGTCGATGTGCTTCCAGGACAGCTCGGAGACGTGGACGAGACCGTCGACGCCACCCAGGTCCACGAAGGCACCGAAGTTGACGATCGAGGAAACGACGCCGGAGCGGACCTGACCCTTCTGGAGGGTGGTGAGGAACGTCTGACGGACCTCGGACTGGGTCTGCTCCAGCCAGGCACGGCGGGACAGGACCACGTTGTTGCGGTTCTTGTCCAGCTCGATGATCTTGGCCTCGAGCTCCTTGCCCACGTAGGGCTGGAGGTCGCGGACGCGGCGCATCTCGACGAGGGAAGCCGGCAGGAAGCCACGGAGGCCGATGTCGAGGATGAGACCACCCTTGACGACCTCGATGACGGTACCGGTGACGATGCCGTCCTCTTCCTTGATCTTCTCGATGGTGCCCCAGGCACGCTCGTACTGAGCGCGCTTCTTCGAGAGGATCAGGCGGCCTTCCTTGTCCTCCTTCTGGAGAACCAGGGCCTCGATCTCGTCGCCGACCTTGACGACCTCGTTCGGGTCGACGTCGTGCTTGATCGAGAGCTCGCGGCTCGGGATGACACCTTCGGTCTTGTAACCGATGTCGAGCAGGACCTCGTCCCGGTCGACCTTCACGATGACGCCGTCGACGATGTCGCCGTCGTTGAAGTACTTGATCGTCTCGTCGATCGCGGCGAGGAAGGCTTCCTCGTTACCGATGTCGTTGACCGCAACCTGCGGGGTGGTGGCGGTGGTCTCGGTGCTGCTCGTCATGTGGGAAAGGGCTCCGGTACGGACATGAAGTCGTAGGTACTGCTACGCCGAAAGCCCGTATCGCCTCTGCAGAAGCCGGACAGCCTAGGAAACGCCCAACCCGGCGAACCGGAGGACGCCTCGAAACCGAGGGGACATACAACAGTGGGAGCGCGCCTGCTAGGTCTGAGGTGCGCAGGCTCGCAGCGCAACTTGTAGCATACGGGGGCAGCCGGACAGGGTCAATGCGCGAAGGCGCACACCCGGGGCGGATCCCCGCATTCCCGGCACAAATGAGGTTCTCCGAGGCCACGCAGGGCCCATGCCGGCCCAAGCAGAACGCGGCGGCACAGCCGCGCTCGCGCTCTGCGCAAACTACAACGACGGGCACGATGATCCAAGAGTACGAGGGTGAATACGAGCCCGAGGCGACACGCCGTGACACCGACGACACGGAGAGCAGCCGGGCAAGCCGCGGCTGGTGGGACCGGAACGCCGACGAGTACCAGACCGACCACGGAGCGTTCCTGGGGGACGACCGTTTCGTCTGGGGTCCGGAGGGGCTGGACGAGGCGGACGCGGCGCTGCTCGGTCCTGTGGAGTCCCTGAAGGGACTGGACGTCCTGGAGATCGGCGCCGGGGCCGCCCAGTGCTCGCGCTGGCTGGCCGCCCAGGGCGCCCGGCCGGTCGCCCTGGACCTCTCGCACCGCCAGCTCCAGCACGCGCTGCGCATCGACGGCGGGGCGGTTCCGCTGGTGGAGGCGGACGCGGGCGCGCTCCCGTTCGCGGACGGCTCCTTCGATCTCGCGTGTTCCGCGTACGGGGCGGTCCCGTTCGTGGCCGACCCGGTGCGAGTCTTCCGCGAGGTGCGAAGGGTGCTGCGGCCCGGCGGGCGCTGGGTCTTCAGCGTCACGCACCCCATCCGCTGGGCGTTCCCGGACGAGCCTGGCCCGGAGGGGCTGAGCGTGGCCGCGTCCTACTTCGACCGCACGCCGTACGTGGAGCAGGACGAGGCGGGGCACGCGGTGTACGTCGAGCACCACCGGACCCTGGGCGACCGGGTTCGCGACGTGGTGGCCGGGGGCTTCCGGCTGGTCGACCTGGTCGAGCCGGAGTGGCCCACCTGGAACACACAGGAGTGGGGCGGCTGGTCCCCGCTGCGGGGCAATCTGATTCCGGGCACGGCGATTTTTGTGTGCGAGCGGGATTAGCGCGCGTTTCGTGCGCACGCGGGATTGGCGGGCGCGAGCGGGATTGGACGGACGCGCCGGGTTGGCGGGTGCGGCGGCGCCCCGCCGAACCCGGCCAGCAACCCCATTAGTAATACAAACCCACAAACCAGCTGGTCTGTGGACGCCCGGAAACGGGTCCGGGCCGGGACGTACGAAACTGTGGTCGTGATCCGAACCGACGCGATCGAGCGTCTTCCCGTACGCCATGCCGTGCCCGAGCTGCTGAGCGCACTCGAGGGGCGCGGCACGGCGGTCCTGTCCGCGCCCCCGGGCACCGGCAAGACCACGCTGGTGCCGCTGGCGCTGGCCGGGCTGACCGGGGCGGGGCCACGGCGGCGGGTGCTGGTGGCCGAGCCTCGGCGGATGGCGGTCCGGGCCGCCGCCCGCCGGATGGCCTGGCTGCTCGGCCAGGAGGTCGGGGACACGGTCGGTTTCTCCGTCCGCGGGGAGCGCCGCACCGGCCCCGGCACGGTCGTCGAAGTGGTGACGACCGGCGTCCTGCTGCAACGGCTGCAACGCGACCCCGAGCTCGCGGGGGTGGACGTGGTGCTGCTCGACGAGTGCCACGAACGCCATCTGGACGCGGACACGGCTGTCGCCTTCCTGGTGGACGTACGGGCCGCCCTGCGCCCGGAACTCCAGCTGATCGCGGCGTCCGCCACCAGCGATGCCGAGGCCTGGTCGCAGCTCCTGACCGTGGCCGACGGCTCGGGCCCGGCCCCGGTGGTACGGAGTACGGGACAGGGCCACGGCGCGGCGATCCACTACGCCCCGCCGCCCGCCGGCATCCGCCCGGCACACGGCACCTGGGTGGACCCGCAACTTCTGCGGCACGTCGCCGCGACGGTCCGGCTGGCCCTGAAGGCGCACGACGGGGATCTGCTGTGCTTCCTGCCGGGCACCGGCGAGATCGCCCGGACGGCCGGGATGCTGGACGGGGTGGATGCCGAGGTCCTCCAGTTGCACGGGCGCGCTCCGGCGGCGGTCCAGGACGCGGTGCTGCGGGGCGGTGAGGGGCGTCGGCGGGTGGTCCTCGCGACCTCCGTGGCCGAGTCCAGCCTGACCGTGCCGGGCGTGCGGATCGTCGTCGACTCGGGGCTGGCCCGCGAACCGCGCGTCGACCACGCCCGGGGGCTCGGCTCGCTGGCGACCGTGTCGGTGTCGGACGCCGGGGCGACCCAGCGGCTGGGTCGCGCGGGCCGGGAGGCGTTCGGCACGGTGTACCGGTGCTGGGCGCCCGCCGACGACGCGCGGCGCCCGCGCTTCCCCTCCCCCGAGATCAAGATCGCGGACCTGGCGTCCTTCGCCCTGCGGGCCGCGTGCTGGGGCGATCCGACCGCGCAGGGGCTGGCGCTGCTCAATGCCCCGCCCACCGGGGCGATGGCGGCGGCCCGCTCCGTCCTGACCGCGATCGGCGCGGTGGACGAGGCCGGCCGCGCCACCGAGCGGGGCGTACGGATGGCTCGGCTCGGGGTGCACCCCCGGCTGGCCCGGGCACTCCTGGACGGCGCGGCCGAGGTGGGCGCGCGGCGGGCGGCCGAGGTGGTGGCGCTGCTGAGCGAGGAGCCGCCGAGGGAGTACGGGGACGACCTGGCGGCGGCGTGGCGCACAGCCCGCCGGGGCGGCGACGGGTACGCGGCGCGCTGGCGCCAGGAGGTGCGGCGGCTGACGTCGGCGGTGACGGGAGCGGGCTCCGTGTCGGCCTCCCCCTTTGCCACTGTTTCCATGGCCACCGCTCCGATGGCCACCGCTCGCTTGGATTCCGATTCCGGTGCGGAGACCCCTCCGGGGTCAGGGGCAAGGTCCGCGCCGGGGTCAGGGGCGGCGCCACGGTCGGACGACGCCGTTGCCGGGCTGGTCACCGCGCTGGCGTTCCCGGAGCGGGTGGCGCGGGCTCGGGGCGAGGGCTCGTTCCTGATGGTGTCCGGTACCCGGGCCGAGCTGGGCCAGGGGTCCGGGCTGCGGAGTGCGGGGTGGCTCGCGGTGGCCGTGGCGGACCGGCCGGTGCAGGCCGCTTCGGCGCGGGTGCGGCTGGCCGCCGTCGTGGACGAGGGCATCGCGCGCGCGGCGGCCGGGCCGCTGAGGGCCATGGGAGAGGAGGTGCGCTGGGAGGACGGCGATGTGGTCGCCCGGGAGGTGGAGCGGCTGGGCGCGGTGGAGCTGTCGGTGCGTCCGCTGAAGCAGCCCGACCCCGCTCTGGTGCGGCGGGCGCTCCTGGACGGGCTGGCGAAGGAGGGCATAGGGCTGCTTCGGTGGTCGCGGGAGGCCGGGGGGCTGCGGGAGCGGCTGGCGTTTCTGCACCGGACGCTGGGCGAGCCGTGGCCGGACGTGTCGGACGGGGCCCTGCTCGCGCGGGCCGAGGAGTGGCTGGAGCCGGAGCTGTCCCGGGCGCGGCGCCGGGCCGATCTGGGCAGGCTGGACGCGGGGCAGGCGCTGGCCCGGCTGCTGCCGTGGGCGGGCGGCGAGGCGGCACGCCTGGACGAGCTGGCACCGGAGCGCATCGAGGTGCCGAGCGGGTCGCGGATCAGGGTGGAGTACGGGGGTGCGCAGCCGGTGCTCGCGGTGAAGCTCCAGGAGATGTTCGGGCTGGAGGGAACGCCGGAGGTCGCCGGGGTGCCCGTGCTCATACATCTGCTCTCCCCGGCCGGGCGGCCCGCCGCCGTCACGGCCGACCTGGCGAACTTCTGGCGGGAGGGGTACCGGGCGGTCCGGGCCGAGCTGCGCGGGCGCTACCCCAAGCACCCCTGGCCGGAGGACCCTTCGAAGGCCCAGCCGACGCGCCACACCAACGCCCGGCTCAAACGGTGACCTGCGGAAGGGCGACCTGCGGGTAAGGCGGCCCGGGGAAACGGACGCCGTTCGAGCGGCCGGGGCAAGGTCGTCCTGTTCGTGGTGCTCTCGGCCCGCTCTCGCGCCGACGTCACGCGTTGACCGGCTCCGGCTCCGTAGGGGTCGTCGGGGCCGGGGTGCCGGGGCGACGGCTGCGGGCCTCCAGCCACAGGGAGAGGGCGAGCAGTGCGGTGCCGAGTCCGAGGAAGCCCCAGGGCAGATAGGAGGTGAGCAACAGGACCAGGGTGCGGTTCTTCTTGATCAGCGCGACCGTGTGGTCGACGTAGTCCTCGCGCATCTTCACATGACCGGAGAAGGCGGTGATCTTGTCTTGGCCGAACAGAGCCGTGGCGTTGCGGAGTTCCTCCTGGTGGATCTCCTCGCCGTTGACCGGTCCGCCGGTCACGGGGTCGACCCAGAACATCCGCTTGGTGGTGTACCACCGGGTCAGGCCGGTCTGCTTGGCGACTTCGGGGGTGACGCCGAGGGGCATGGCCTTGGGGAAGGGGATCTGGGTCCAGGGGACGATCTCCTCGAAGTAGTAGACCTTCAGGCCGTGGAAGGTGGTCGTGCCCTTGTAGTGGATGGGAGCGGTGGTGCGGCTCTGGGCGTCGAAGTACTCGTAGTCCCGCTTCTCGGTGAGGAAGGGGAATTTGAACTCGACGCCCCCGCGCTTGACCGGGTCGCCGTCGACCATCTCGCCGGTGGCGTGGACCGGGGCCTGGCTGTGGGCGTCGAAGACATAGCGCTCGGGGATCTTGGAGACGAACTGGCCCTTGTCGTCGAGGACATACGACAGGGCGTCCCAGACGACGACGTCCTTGCCCGCGGTTTTCTCGATCTTCCGGGACTCCTCGACGTTGCCCTTGAGGGTCTGCACGACGGTCACCTTGGGGACCGTCACGGACTTGAGCCGGCTGTAGTCGAGGAGGGTGGCGTTCTTCGCCTCCAGGACCGTCTCCTGGTACTGGCTGGGCGGGACCTTGGCGAGCCGGGGGAAGGCATACCAGCGCAGCAGCGGGGAGAGCGCCGTGAAGAAGACGGCGAGGGCTAGCAGGATCAGGCTGGCTTTGCGTCGCATGCGGCCGGCTCTCCTCTACTTCCCGGGCGGAATGGCCCCGGGGGCGGTGGGGGCGGTGGTGAGCAGGGGCTTGGGCGAGGTGGTGCCCTCGGGGCCGCCGATCGCCGAGACGGTCAGGACGAGGGCGAGGGCGGCGGCGAGCCCGATGGCCGCGGCGACGAGGGCGCGCATGCTCGGCCTCCCGGAGCTGATGGGGCGTCAGGATTGGGGCACCGTAGCAACGCGGGGGTGAGATGAGAACACGTGGGACCGCCCCCGCTGCACTTGCGGCGGCGGGAGCGGTCCGGAGACGACGGCGGCGGAGCGCCGCGGGAAGGGAGGCGGTCAGGCGACCTTGAGCTGGATGTCGAGGGTGGCGCCGCCCGGGGTGGTGAGACGGAGCACGAAGGTGCCGGTCTGGCCGTCCGCGTAGATCTTGGGAAGCCGCAGCACACCGTTGGCGTCGGCCTTCAGATCCTTGAGGGACCGGATCGGGTTGCCCTTGTCGTCCTTGAAGTAGGGGCCCTTGTCGTTGACCTTGGGGTCGGCGGCCGGAGCGCCGGCGGCGGGTGCCTCCGGGGTGACGATCATCGCGGCGGCGACCGCGATGCCCGGGACGACGGCTCCCTTGTACGTGGCCTTGACCTCCACGTAGTTGGCGAACTCGGCGCCGGGGGCGGCCGTCAGCTCCTTGGTGTCGGTGCGCGCCAGGGCGTCGGCCTGGCGGGCCTTGACGGTCGCGGTCCACTTGATCTCGGGCAGGGTGGTGCCGACGACGGTGGCCCGGACGGTGAAGGTGCCGGTCTGCTCGCCCGCCACCAGCGCGGGGGCGGTGGCGCGGCCGTCGGTGCCGGTGGCAACCGTGACCTGGGTGGCGCCGCCCGGGAAGCGGGCGTCGGTGGCGCCGATGACCTGGAAGCGGACGGTCGCCTTGCCCATCGGCCGGCCGAACTGGTCCTTGACGCTCACCTTGGACTGCCCGGCGAACGAGGAGCCCGCGGTGGCCGTCAGGGGTGCGGTGCCCGCGTCCTCGAACGTGCTCGCCTTCTTCGACGGCAGCGGCCTGGGCGTGCCGGGCTGGCTCGGGGTGGGCCTGGAGGGCTCCGGGTGCGTCGGCGTCGGGCCCGGCTTGGACGGCGTGGGCTTCGGCGTCGGGCCGGGAGTCGACGGGTGCGGGGTCGGGACCGTGCCGGAGGGCCGGCGGACCGGGATGTCGCTGCGGCTGCCCGGCAGCACGCCCGTACCGTTCGGGATCTCGTGCGTGCCGCGCTTGTAGTAGTCGAACCACGAGAGGACCGTGCTCAGGTACTCCTGCGAGTGGTTGTAGCTGAGCACCGCCTTGTCCAGGTTGGACTGGACGGCCAGGTCGCGGTTGCCGCAGAGGTAGTAGGCGGTGGCGAGCGAGGCGTCGTAGATGTTGTTGGGGTCCTTGCGGCCGTCGCCGTTGCCGTCGCGGCCGGAGGTCGCCCAGGTGGAGGGGATGAACTGCATGGGGCCGACGGCGCGGTCGTGGACCGTGTCGCCGTCGTAGGAGCCGCCGTCGGTGTCGGTGATGTTCTCAAAGCCGACGCCGTTGAGGACGGGGCCCAGGATCGGACTGAGCGTGGTGCCGTTGGCGTCGACGCGGCCGCCGTTGGCCTGGCCGGACTCGACCTTGCCGATGGCCGCGAGTATCTGCCAGGGGAGGTGGCAGGAGGCCCGGTCGCGGGCGAGTTCGGCCTCGGCCTTCTTGTAGGCGTCGAGGACGGTCGCGGGTATGCCCTGCTGGTCGGCGCCGATGACGGGCGAGCCGGTGGTCGGGGCGCCCGGCGGGTTCGGGGAGACGAGGGGCGGGAGGTCCGTGTAGTACGGCGAGTTGCCGCTGGCGGGGGCTCCGGGGGGAGGCGTCGGGGTGCCGGACGCCGCGTGTTCGCCCGCCGGGCCGTTGGCCAGGACGCCGGGTCCCTGGGAGGCGGAGAGCGCCGCCACCGCCGCCGCGGCCACAGCGGTCGTGGTCGCTCCCTTGCGCAGCCGTCGCCCGATCTGCGGTGCCATACGTCCAGCCCCTCCCCGTGGTCAGCAGTCGCGCTCCCCAGCGCAGGCTTCAGGAGACCCTAACGGACCCACTGGGTGTGGCGACACCGCCCCCTGACCCTTATTCACCTTTTCACCGCTTCATCACCTGAGAGCTGCCCCGATATGGCGGAGAACCGGTTCCTCTTTACCGTGCACGGGCTTCCCCACCCACGGGCTACCGCCCACCGGCTTACCGCACCCGGCTCCCGTACATGGTCCTGCCCGCCGGGTGCGGCACCCGGCGGGCAGGTCCTCGGAGCCTCGGAGCCCAGTCGTCCGAGCCCGGTCGTCCGGGCCCGGCGCTCAGTGCGCGGCGGACTCCCAGTCGGCGCCCGAGCCCACCGAGACGTCCAGCGGGGCGCGCAGGGACGCCGCCGAGGCCATCTCGCGGCGGACCAGGGCCTCGACCTTCTTGCGCTCCCCCGGCGCGACCTCCAGGACGATTTCGTCGTGGACCTGGAGCAGCAGACGGGAGCCCAGGCCCGCCTCGGTCAGGGCGCGGTCCACCTTGAGCATGGCGACCTTGACGATGTCCGCCGCCGTGCCCTGGATCGGGGCGTTGAGCGCCATCCGCTCGGCCATCTCGCGGCGCTGGCGGTTGTCGCTGTTGAGGTCCGGCAGATAGCGGCGGCGGCCGAGCATCGTCTCCGTGTAACCGGTCGCCCTGGCCTCCTCCACCACGCGCTGAAGGTAGTCCCGTACGCCGCCGAAGCGTTCGAAGAACGTGTCCATCAGACCGCGTGCCTCGCCGGCCTCGATGTTCAGCTGCTGGGAGAGGCCGAACGCCGAGAGGCCATAGGCGAGGCCGTACGACATCGCCTTGATCTTGCGGCGCATCTCCGGGTCGACGTGGGCCTTGTCGACGCCGAAGACCTGGGACGCCACGGTCGTGTGCAGGTCCTCGCCCGAGGTGAAGGCCTCGATGAGGCCCTCGTCCTCCGAGAGGTGGGCCATCACCCGGAGCTCGATCTGGCTGTAGTCGGCGGTGAGCAGCGACTCGAAGCCCTCGCCGACGACGAAGCCGCGGCGGATTGCGCGGCCCTCGTCCGTACGCACCGGAATGTTCTGGAGGTTGGGGTCGGTCGAGGAGAGGCGGCCGGTCGCCGCGACCGTCTGGTTGAAGGTGGTGTGGATGCGACCGTCCGCCGCGGTGGTCTTGATCAGACCCTCGACGGTGACCCGCAGCTTCGCCTGCTCGCGGTGGCGCAGCATGATGACCGGCAGCTCGTGCTCGGTCTGGGCGGCGAGCCACGCCAGCGCGTCCGCGTCCGTCGTGTAGCCCGTCTTCGTCTTCTTGGTCTTGGGCAGCGCCAGCTCGCCGAAGAGGACTTCCTGGAGCTGCTTGGGCGAGCCGAGGTTGAACTCGTGGCCCACCGCGGCGTGCGCCTCCTTCACGGCCTGCTGCACCGCGCCCGCGAACTGCTGCTCCATGGCCTCCAGATGGGCGCGGTCGGCCGCGATGCCGTACCGCTCCATCTTGGCGAGGAGGGCCGAGGTGGGCAGCTCCACGTCGTGGAGCAGGTCGGCCGCGCCGACCTCCTTGAGGCGCTCGGTGAAGGCGTCGCCCAGGTCCAGGACCGCGCGCGCCTGGGTCATCAGGGCCTCGGCCTCGGCCTGGTCGTCGGCGCCGAAGGCGAGCTGGCCGTGGGCGGCCGCCGGGGCGAGCTCGCGGCCCAGGTACTCCACGGACAGCGCGTCCAGGGCGAAGGAGCGGCGGCCGGGCTTGACCAGGTACGCGGCGAGCGCCGTGTCCATGGTGACGCCCGCGACGCTCCAGCCGTGCTCGGGGAAGACCCGCATCGCGGCCTTCGCGTTGTGCAGGACCTTCGGCTTGGCGGCGTCCGAGATCCAGGCGGCGAAGGCGCGTTCGTCGGCTTCGTCGAGCTCGGAGGGGTCGAACCAGGCGGCGGGGCCGTCGGCGGCGGCCAGCGCGATCTCGCTGACGCTGCCCGTGCCGAGCGCCCAGGCGTCGACGGTGGCCACGCCCAGCGGCCCGGAGCCGTGCTCGGCGAGCCACGGGGCGAGCTCGCCCGCGCTCAGGACCGTGCCGTCGAGCTCCACGCCGGCGGCGGGGGCGGGGGCCTCCTCCTCGCCCGCGCCCGGGTCGACCGCGAGCAGCCGCTCGCGCAGGGACGCGTTGCGGATCTCCAGCACGTCCAGGACGCCGATCAGCGCCGTCCTGTCGTACGGCGCGCGCTCCAGGTCGGCCGGGGTCCTGTCCAGCTCCACGTCGCGCACCATCTCGGTGAGGCGGCGGTTGAGGCTGACGGACTCCAGGTGGTCCCTGAAGTTCTGCCCGGCCTTGCCCTTGACCTCGTCGGCGCGCGCGACCAGCTGCTCGAAGGAGCCGAACTGGTTGATCCACTTCGCGGCGGTCTTCTCGCCCACGCCGGGGATGCCCGGCAGGTTGTCGGACGGGTCGCCGCGCAGCGCCGCGAAGTCCGGGTACTGCTGCGGGGTCAGGCCGTACTTCTCCTCGACCTTCTCCGGGGTGAAGCGGGTCAGCTCGGAGACGCCCTTGGTGGGGTAGAGCACCGTCACGTGCTCGGAGACGAGCTGGAAGGAGTCGCGGTCGCCGGTGACGATGAGGACCTCGAAGCCCTCGGCCTCGGCCTGGGTGGCGAGCGTCGCGATGATGTCGTCGGCCTCGAAGCCGTCGGTCGCGAAGCGCGGTGCGTTCATCGCGTCCAGGAGCTCGCCGATCAGCTCGACCTGGCCCTTGAACTCGTCGGGGGTCTTGGAGCGGTTCGCCTTGTACTCCGGGAACTCCTCGGAGCGCCAGGTCTTGCGCGACACGTCGAACGCCACCGCGAAGTGTGTGGGCGTCTCGTCACGCAGCGTGTTCGCCAGCATCGACATGAAGCCGTACACGGCGTTGGTCGGCTGACCTGCGCCGGTCGTGAAGTTCTCCGCGGGCAGCGCGAAGAACGCCCGGTACGCCAGGGAGTGCCCGTCCATGAGGAGCAGGCGCGGTCGGTTGTCAGGGGTCTTCTTCGATGCTGTCTCAGCCACGTCCCCGATCCTGCCACGCCCCACTGACAATCCCCGCCAGTGCGGAGCGGGGACCGCGCCGGGGCCGTTGTCAGTGGTCCGTGACAGGATCGGAACCGTACGTATCGCACACGTCGCTCGAAGGGGAGCGCCATGGCCACCAAGCCGCCCGCAGGGGATCCGGTTCAGGACGCGCCGCAGGTCGCGCCGCCCAAGCACGCCGCCGCCGGACTCCCCGCCATCGGGTACACGGCGCTGATGGCCCAGCAGCAGATGGGCGTGGCCCGGGCCACGCGGACGCTGCTGAAGGTCAACCAGAAGGACGGGTTCGACTGTCCGGGCTGCGCCTGGCCGGAGGGCGACAAGCGGCACGTCGCGGAGTTCTGCGAGAACGGGGCGAAGGCGGTCGCCGAGGAGGCGACGCTGCGCCGCGTCACCCCCGACTTCTTCGCCGCGCACCCCCTCTCCGACCTCGCGGGCCGCAGTGGGTACTGGCTGGGCCAGCAGGGCCGGATCACCCAGCCGATGTACTTGCCGGAGGGCGCGGAGCGTTACGAGGCGGTGACCTGGGAGCGGGCGTTCGAGATCATCGCGGACGAGCTGAAGGCGCTGGACTCGCCGGACGAGGCGCTCTTCTACACCTCGGGCCGCACCAGCAACGAGGCGGCGTTCCTGCTCCAGCTCTTCGCGCGCGAGTTCGGCACCAACAACCTGCCGGACTGCTCCAACATGTGCCACGAGTCGTCGGGCTCGGCGCTTACCGAGACCATCGGCATCGGCAAGGGCAGTGTCTCCCTGGAGGACCTGCACCAGGCCGACCTGATCATCGTCGCCGGGCAGAACCCGGGCACGAACCACCCCCGGATGCTCTCGGCCCTGGAGCAGGCCAAGGCGGCGGGCGCGAAGATCATCTCGGTGAACCCGCTGCCCGAGGCGGGCATGGAGCGCTTCAAGAACCCGCAGACCGCCAAGGGCCTCGCGCTCGGCGGCCAGGCGCTCAACGACCTCTTCCTGCAGATCCGCATCGGCGGCGACCAGGCCCTGTTCCGCCTGCTCAACAAGCTGATCGTGGAGACCGAGGGGGCTGTGGACGAGTTGTTCGTCCGCGAACACACCCATGGGTACGAGGAGTTCGCCGCGGCCGCCCGGCAGGCCGACTGGGACGAGACGCTGGCCGCGACCGGGCTCACGCGCGCGGAGATCGAGCAGGCGCTGTCCATGGCGCTCGCCTCCAAGCGCACCATCGTCTGCTGGGCGATGGGCCTGACCCAGCACAAGCACGCGGTGGCGACCATCCGGGAAGTGGTCAACTTCCTTCTGCTGCGCGGCAACATCGGTCGCACCGGAGCGGGCGTCTGCCCGGTGCGCGGCCATTCGAACGTGCAGGGCGACCGCACCATGGGCATCTTCGAGCGGCCCGCGCCCGCGTTCCTCGACGCCCTGGAGAAGGAGTTCGGCTTCGCGCCGCCGCGCCACCACGGGTATGACGTGGTGCGCTCCATCGAGGCGCTGCGCGACGGCAAGGCGAAGGTGTTCTTCGCCATGGGCGGCAACTTCGTGGGGGCCACGCCCGACACCGAGGTCACCGAGGCCGCGATGCGCCGCGCCTCGCTGACCGTCCATGTGTCGACCAAGCTCAACCGTTCGCACGCGGTCACCGGGCGGCGCGCCCTGATCCTGCCGACGCTCGGGCGCACCGACAAGGACGTCCGCAAGAGCGCTCCCGGCAAGAAGGACACCGTGCAGTTCGTGACCGTCGAGGACTCGATGGGTCTGGTGCACTCCTCGCGCGGCAACCTCAAGCCCGCGAGCCCGCATCTGCTCTCCGAGCCCGCCATCGTCGCCCGCCTCGCGCGCGCCACGCTCGGCGCGGGGTCCAGGGTGAACTGGGAGGAGTTCGAGAAGGACTACGCGACGATCCGCGACCGCATCGCACGCGTGATCCCCGGCTTCGAGGACTTCAACGCGCGCGTGGCGAAGCCCGGCGGCTTCCGGCTGCCGCACGCGCCGCGCGACGAGCGGCGCTTCCCGACGGCGACCGGCAAGGCCAACTTCACGGCCGCGCCGGTGGAGTATCCGACGGTGCCCGAGGGCCGGCTGCTCCTCCAGACCCTGCGCTCGCACGACCAGTACAACACCACGATCTACGGCCTGGACGACCGGTACCGGGGCATCAAGGGCGGCCGCCGGGTGGTGCTCGTGAACCCCGAGGACGCGCGCGAACTGGGGCTGGCGGACGGTTCGTACGCGGACCTGGTCAGTGAGTGGAAGGACGGCGTGGAGCGGCGGGCGCCCGGCTTCCGGGTCGTGTACTACCCGACGACGCGGGGGTGCGCGGCGGCGTACTACCCGGAGACCAACGTCCTGGTGCCGCTGGACTCCACGGCGGACACCAGTAACACCCCTGCCAGCAAGTCCGTGATCGTGCGTCTGGAACAATCGGCGCCCGTCTAAGCGTTCGCTCAGACAGGCCTGCCGGACAGGCGGCCGGATGGAACCGGACCACGATCGGAGTCCCGCCCATGGGTGAGCAGAGCAAGGTGAAGTTCCCGCAGGAGGTCATCGACGAGTACGCGGCGCTGGGCATCGACCTGCCCGCGCTGTTCTCCGCGGGGCACCTCGGCACCCGGATGGGCATCCAGGTCCTGGAGGCCTCGGCGGAGCGCGTCGTCGCCACGATGCCGGTCGAGGGCAACACCCAGCCGTACGGGCTGCTGCATGGCGGGGCGTCGGCCGTGCTGGCCGAGACGCTGGGGTCGGTGGGCTCGATGCTGCACGGGGGGAGCTCGAAGATCGCGGTGGGGGTCGACCTGAACTGCACGCATCACCGGGGGGTGCGGAGTGGGCTGGTCACGGGGGTGGCTACGCCGGTGCACCGGGGGCGCTCCACGGCGACGTACGAGATCGTGATCACGGATGAGCAGGACAAGCGGGTCTGTACGGCGCGGCTGACGTGTCTGCTGCGGGACGCGGAGGGGGCGGCTCGGGGCTGACGGGTTGGAGGCCCCCACCCCGCCCCTTCCCTAAACCCTCCGGGGGTGGGGGGAGGGGTTGCTCCCCGGGGGGCCTCGCCCCCAGGCCCCCCGGGCGGGGGCTACGCCCCCTGCACCCCGCCACGGGGCTCCGCCCCGGACCGGCGGGTTGGGCGGTACGCCGCGGAGGCGGCGGCTCGGGGCTGACGGGTTGGAGGCCCCCGCCCCGCCCCTTCCCCAAACCCTCCGGGGGTCTGGGAGGGGTTCCTCCCCGGGGGCGCCGCCCCCAGGCCCCCGGGCGGGGGCTGCGCCCCCTGCACCCCGCCACGGGGCTCCGCCCCGGACCCCGACGGGCCGGACGGCACCAGGCCACACCCGGCGCCCGGGCACCCCCGCCATCCCCTGGGGCTCCGCCCCACGACCCGCCCCTCAAGCGCCGGAGAGGCCGGAGGTGCCTAAGGGGCGCGGGGAACGGCGCGACCAGCCACAGACGGCCCGCAGACACAAGCGCACCGCCGCCGCCCCCACCCCACCCCCCCAACCCCCTTAACCGTCACACCAGTTGTGTCACCGATCGTGACCCCCTACCGTTCCCGTCATGGCGAGTCCAGCGGGAACCGGACACCGTGGTGGGCGGCGGTACGCGGCGTTCCGGTTGGCCGGGTGTGCCGTCGGCGGCTTCGTCTTCGTCGCCGCCACCGCCGTCGGGTGTTCCGGCGGGAAGGGGAGCGAGGGGCGGAACGCCACCTCCGTCACTCCCGTCCCGGCACCTTCCACCAGCACCCCGGAGGAGGACTGCCGGCGGCTGGTCGAGTACTGGGCGCGGGCGATGATCCAGGGCAACCGCTGGTCGGGCCTCGACTGGGAGCAGAAGGGGTTCTCGATCGACCAGCACATGATCCACGAGCGGGTCGTCGCGGCCGCGCGCGATGAGCAGCGCGCACACGGCACGGAGGCCGCGCTTCAGCTGATAGGGCGTCAGGCACGGCAGGAGTGCACCGCGCGTCACGGCGCCCTGGGAGGTGGTCGGCACTAGCTCCGCGACGGAGGTTGGCCACAGAGGTCCGTAGCGGTCCACACCGACCTTCCAGCCACTCCCGATCGTAACGCTCCGTAACTCGGGCGAAATGGATAAACGGGATCCAGCCCTCCGGGGCGCATTCACAAGATCATCACCGGAATCCGGAACCGCGGGAATCACCGCAGGTGGGGCGGGCACCCCCACCGCACCCCCCTGTCAGTAGCAAGATCGGCTCAAGCCCCTTAGCGGAACTGGGAATTCTCAGCATGTGGGCACTCTTGGGGCTCAGCAATGCCCCCATCTGTCCATAGAGCTCCCCCAGCCGTGTCCGCTCGTCATAACAAGAAAGTCACATCCTGACCTTCCCTGGTCCCGGCTCAGCAACCTGCGCCTAGAGTCACGGCCAGTCACCGCGCCGCCGGGCGCGTCTGCTGCACGGCACCTGTACCACCCCAGTACGGCCCGGCGAGTCACACGACGCCTCAGCGGAGGCGTCGCGCCAGGGAGAGGACATATCGTGCGACACCGTTCCTTGCTCATACTCACCACCGTGCTCACCACGGGGGCTCTCACCCTCACCGCGTGCGGTTCGCGCGACAAGAAGGACGACAACGGCGGCGGCAAGACGACGACCGTGGTCATCGGTGTGGACGCGCCCCTGACCGGCCAGAACTCCGCCACCGGCCTCGGCATCCAGTACGGCGTACAGATAGCCGTCGACGACGCCAACGCCAAGAACCTGGTCCCGGGCGTCAAGTTCGCGGTCAAGGCCCTGGACGACAAGGCGCTGCCGCCGACCGGCCAGCAGAACGCCACCGCGCTCGTCGCCAACAAGGACGTCCTCGGTGTCGTCGGCCCGCTGAACTCCGGCGTCGCCCAGACGATGCAGCAGGTCTTCGCCAACGCCAACCTCGTCGAGATCTCCCCCTCGAACACCAACCCCACCCTGACCCAGGGCAAGGACTGGGCGGCCGGGAACAAGACCCGCCCGTTCAAGACCTACTTCCGTACCGCCACCACCGACGCCATCCAGGGTGGCTTCGCCGCGGACTACGCGGTCAACACGATGAAGAAGAAGAGCGTCTTCGTCGTCGACGACAAGCAGACCTACGGCGCCGGCCTGGCCGCGCTCTTCAAGCAGGGCTTCGTCAAGGCGGGCGGCAAGGTCGCGGGCGAGGACCACGTCAACGTGGGCGACAAGGACTTCGCGAGCCTCGTCACCAAGATCAAGAACTCGGGTGCGGACCTCGTCTACTACGGCGGGCAGTACGACGAGGCGCAGATCGTCACCAAGCAGCTCAAGGACGCGGGCACCAAGCTCCCGCTCTTCGGCGGCGACGGCATCTACAGCGACACCTTCATCACCACCGCCGGCAAGGCGAGCGAGGGCGACCTCGCCACCTCGGTCGGCGTGCCGGTCGACACCCTGGACAAGGCCAAGGACTTCGTCCAGAAGTACAAGGACAAGAAGTACCCGGGCGACTACGGCACCTACGGCGGCTACTCGTACGACGCGGCCACCGCGATCATCAAGGCCGTCGGCAACGTGGTGAAGGACGGCAAGGTCCCGTCCGACGCCCGTCAGCAGATCGTCGCCGAGGTCCAGAAGACGCAGTTCGACGGCATCGCCGGCCAGGTCGCCTTCGACCAGTTCGGTGACACCACCAACAAGCAGCTGACCGTCTACCAGGTCACCGACGGCAAGTGGAAGGCCGTGAAGAGCGGCACGTACAACGCCGGCTGATCCAGCCGGTCACGTACGACCCGTAGCGCCTGATCCACAGCACCCCCGCTCCACAGCACCACCGCTCAACGCTCCACCGCACGACAACAGGGCCGCGCGGCCACGACCACCCGTCATACCGCGCGGCCCGACGTCTACTCCCTGCACACTCCCCATCCACATGGAGGCCATGCGGTGCACACTCTGCCGCAACAGCTGGCCAACGGGCTGCTTCTCGGCTCGATGTACGGGCTGATCGCCATCGGCTACACGATGGTGTACGGCATCGTCCAGCTCATCAACTTCGCCCACGGCGAGATCTTCATGACCGGCGCCTTCGGCGGACTCACGGTCTACCTGTACGTGCTGCCCGACGGCATATCCATGTGGATAGCCCTCCCCCTGATGCTCATCGGCGGCGCACTCGTCTCCGTGCTCATCGCCCTGGGAGCGGAACGCTTCGCCTACCGACCACTGCGCGGCGCGCCACGCCTGGCGCCACTGATCACCGCGATCGGTCTCTCGCTCGCGCTCCAGCAGGCGGTCTTCAACTGGTACCCGAACGCCAAGAACGACGAGGTCTTCCCGCAGATCCCCGGCGGCCCCTTCCACCTCGGCTCCATCACGTTCGGCACCGGTGACATCTTCCTGATCACGGCGGCGCCGCTCTGCATGGCCGCGCTCGCCCTGTTCGTCCGCTCCTCGCGCACCGGCCGCGCCATGCAGGCCACCGCGCAGGACCCGGACACCGCCCAGCTGATGGGCATCGACACCAACCGCATCATCATGATCGCCTTCGCCATCGGTGGCCTCTTCGCCGCCGTCGCGGGCATCGCCTGGGGCCTCAAGTACGGCTCCATCAAGTACGAGATGGGCTTCCAGGCCGGTCTCAAGGCGTTCACCGCCGCCGTCCTCGGCGGCATCGGCAACATCTACGGCGCCATGATCGGCGGTGTGGTCCTCGGCCTCGCCGAGACCATGGCCAGCGCGTACATCTCCAACGTCCCCGGGATGCAGCAGCTCGGCGGCTCGGGCTGGGCCAACGTCTGGGCGTTCGTCCTCCTCATCCTCGTCCTGCTCTTCAGGCCACAAGGCCTGGTGGGCGAACGCGTCGCGGACAGGGCGTGATCGACATGACCACCAGCACCACCAAGACCGTCGCCACCCCGGCCGAGCCGCGCGGCATCGTCCCGCTGCCCGCGTCCGTCGCCCGGCCGCTCGTCGCGATCGGCGCCGTCGCCACCATCGCCTCCACCTTCCTCGCCTGGACCTGGACCTCCGAGTTCCCCGGTGACCTCACCGTCACCGGCTACCCGGCCGGGCTCCAGACCCTCACCCTGGTCGCCGGAGCACTCACCCTGCTCTACGCCCTGGCCGGCTACGGAATCCGGGGCCTGGGCTGGCTCAACCCCGGCCGCACCAACAACCCGGTACTCCTCGCCGCCGTCTCCGCGTTCGCGGTCGTCTGGTACACCGCGATCGCCATCGCCTACGACCTGGGCGGCCTGGCCAACCTGGAGCCGGGCGCGTACGTCGCGGCCGTCTCCTCCCTGCTGCCCGTCATCGGCGCGCTCGCGCTGCCGCACCCGGGCCGCTCGCTGCGCGACCACATCGCCAAGCCCGACGGCATCCCGGCCGCCGCGCCGCTGCCCAGCTGGGCCCAGCGTCTGATCATCTCGGTGGCCACCGCGCTCGGCCTGGTCGTCTTCACCTACGGCATCGGCGTCAACGACGACGAGAGCGAGACCTTCATCGGTCTGCTGCTCCTGGTCCTGTTCGGGTCGATGGCGCTGTTCGCCGCCGGACTCTTCGACCGGTTCACCGAACTCAACGCCCGGCACAAGGGATTCGCGACCACCGCGGTCTTCCTGGCCGCCGTGATCTTCCCGTTCACCCAGAGCGAGGACCACAACGCCAACCTCGGCGCCAACATCCTCATCTTCGGCACCGTCGCCCTCGGCCTCAACATCGTCGTCGGCCTCACCGGTCTGCTCGACCTCGGTTACGTGGCCTTCCTCGGCGTCGGCGCCTACGCGGCCGCGCTGGTCTCCGGCTCCGAGTTCTCCCGCTTCTCCGGCGTGCAGGTCCCGTTCTGGGCCGCCGCACTGATCGGCATGGGAGCGTCGCTCGTCTTCGGCGTCATCATCGGCGCACCAACCCTGCGACTGCGCGGCGACTACCTGGCCATCGTCACCCTCGGCTTCGGAGAGATCTTCCGGATCACCGTCAACAACCTCGACGGCGGCTCCGGCCCCAACCTCACCAACGGCCCCAACGGCATCTCCCAGATCCCCGACCTGGAGATCTTCGGGTTCAACCTCGGCGCCGCACACGACATCGCCGGACGCACCATCGGCCGCTTCGGCAACTACCTGTTCCTGATGCTGCTGATCACGGCGCTCATCGTGCTCGTCTTCAACCGCGCCGCCAACTCCCGTATCGGCCGCTCCTGGATCGCCATCCGCGAGGACGAGACCGCCGCCACCGCCATGGGCATCAACGGCTTCCGGGCCAAGCTCATCGCCTTCGCCCTGGGCGCCTCCCTCGCCGGCCTCGCGGGCACCGTCTTCGCCCACGTCAACTACAGCGTGGTGCCGAGCCCCTTCCAGTTCGCCGGCGCCGCGCCGCCCAACTCGGCCTTCCTGCTCGCGGCCGTCGTCCTCGGCGGCATGGGCACGGTCAGCGGTCCGCTCCTGGGCGCCTCGCTGCTCTACCTCATCCCCGAGAAGCTGGGCTTCCTCAAGGAGTACGAGCTCTTCGGCTTCGGCGTCGCCCTCATCCTGCTGATGCGGTTCCGCCCCGAGGGCATCGTCGCCAACCGGCGCCGCCAGCTCGAATTCCACGAGACCGGCCAACTGGACGTGCCCGAACAGGGCCTTCCGGACACCACCGTCGGCGTCACCAAGGCGGAGGCGTAACCATCATGACCACCACCATCGCCCCCAGCCCGGTGCTCGAAGCGTCCGGCGTCACCATGCGGTTCGGCGGTCTGACCGCCGTACGCAATGTCGACCTCACCGTCAACAGCGGCGAGATCGTCGGTCTCATCGGCCCCAACGGCGCCGGCAAGACCACCTTCTTCAACTGCCTCACGGGGCTCTACGTCCCCACGGAGGGCAAGGTCTCGTACAAGGGGACCGTCCTCCCGCCCAAGCCGCACCTGGTCACCCAGGCCGGCATCGCGCGGACGTTCCAGAACATCCGGCTCTTCGCCAACATGACCGTTCTGGAGAACGTCCTCGTCGGGCGGCACACCCGCACCAAGGAGGGCCTCTGGTCCGCCCTGCTGCGCGGCCCCGGCTTCAAGAAGGCCGAGGCCAAGTCCCGCGAACGGGCCATGGAACTCCTGGCGTTCATCGGCCTGGAGCACAAGGCGGACCACCTCGCCCGCAATCTGCCCTACGGCGAGCAGCGCAAGCTGGAGATCGCCCGGGCGCTGGCGAGCGAGCCGGGGCTGCTGCTCCTGGACGAGCCGACCGCCGGTATGAACCCGCAGGAGACCCGCACCACCGAGGAACTGGTCTTCGCCATCCGGGACATGGGCATCGCCGTCCTCGTCATCGAGCACGACATGCGCTTCATCTTCAACCTGTGCGACCGGGTGACGGTGCTGCTCCAGGGCGAGAAGCTCGTCGAGGGCACGTCCGACGTGGTGCAGGGCGACGAGCGCGTCGTCGCGGCGTACCTCGGCACCCCGTTCGAGGGGGCGCCCGGGGACGAGGAGGTCGCGGAGGTGGAGGCCGCGGAGGCCTCGGCCGGGGCTTCCCCGTCGCCGGAGGCCGCTCCGGCCCCGGCCGAGACCGCCGAGGCTCCGGCCGAAGCCGCCGATGCTCCGGCCGAAGCCGAAGCCGCCGCCTCCCCCGAGGCTGAGGCCGAGGCCGAGGCCGAGGCCGGCGCTGACGCCGACGCCGACGCCGACGCTCCAGGAAAGACCCGTACCGAAGGAGACTCCCAGTGACCGCTCTTCTGGAAGTCGAAGACCTCCGCGTCGCCTACGGCAAGATCGAGGCCGTCAAGGGGATCTCCTTCAGCGTCGAGGCGGGCCAGGTCGTCACGCTGATCGGCACCAACGGCGCCGGCAAGACCACGACCCTGCGGACCCTGTCGGGGCTCCTCAAGCCCTCGGGCGGACGGATCACCTTCGACGGGAAGCCGCTGGAGAACATCCCCGCACACAAGATCGTCTCGCTGGGTCTGGCCCACTCCCCCGAGGGCCGGCATATCTTCCCGCGGCTGACGATCGCCGAGAACCTCCAGCTCGGAGCGTTCCTGCGGAGCGACAAGGCGGGCATCGAGAAAGACGTCCAGCGCGCCTACGAGCTCTTCCCCATCCTGGGCGAACGGCGCAAGCAGGCGGCCGGCACGCTCTCCGGCGGTGAACAGCAGATGCTCGCGATGGGCCGGGCCCTGATGTCCCAGCCCAAGCTGCTGATGCTGGACGAGCCGTCGATGGGGCTCTCCCCGATCATGATGCAGAAGATCATGGAGACCATCGTCGAGCTCAAGGCCCAGGGCACCACGATCCTGCTCGTCGAGCAGAACGCCCAGGCCGCGCTCTCCCTGGCGGACCACGCCCATGTGATGGAGGTCGGCGAGATCAAGCTCTCCGGCTCCGGCCAGGACCTCCTCCACGACGAGAACGTCCGCAAGACGTACCTCGGCGAGGACTAGCAGGGGTTACGTGTACGGGCCGCGCCACACTTCGTGGCGCGGCCCGTACACGTTGAGGGGCGCGGAGCCGGGACATTCGCGGCTCCGCCGCGATGGGGGTCCCCCCTGTTCGAGCGAAGCCGAGAACTTGGGGGAGCGACCAGCCACAGACCACCGGAAGCCGAAGACCGGGCCAGGGCTACCCCTTCGCCGCCTTCTTCTCCTCCGCGTCCTCGATGACCGCCTCCGCGACCTGCTGCATCGACAGGCGCCGGTCCATCGACGTCTTCTGGATCCAGCGGAACGCGGCGGGCTCACTCAGCCCGTACTGCGTCTGCAAAATCGACTTGGCGCGGTCGACGAGCTTGCGCGTCTCCAGACGCTGGGAGAGGTCCGCGACCTCCTGCTCCAGCGCCTTCAGCTCGGTGAACCGGGACACCGCCATCTCGATCGCGGGCACGACGTCGCTCTTGGAGAACGGCTTCACCAGATACGCCATCGCCCCGGCGTCCCGGGCCCGCTCCACCAGGTCGCGCTGCGAGAACGCGGTGAGCATCAGGACGGGCGCGATGGATTCCTTGGCGATCTGCTCGGCGGCCGAGATGCCGTCCAGGACCGGCATCTTCACATCGAGGATGACCAGGTCGGGGCGGTGCTCCCGGGCCAGCTCCACGGCCTTCTGGCCGTCCCCGGCCTCACCGACGACCGCGTAGCCCTCTTCTTCGAGCATCTCTTTGAGATCGAGGCGGATCAGGGCCTCGTCCTCGGCGATGACGACGCGGGTCGTCAGCGGCGGGACGTGCGACTGGTCGTCGTCGGCGACGGGCTGGGGCGACTCGGGGGCGGTCACGGGGGCTCCTTGATGCGGGGCAAGTACTGCTCTCCATGAGCCTACCTAGCTGCGGTATGGTGGACGCGCGCAGGGTCAAGGAAAACCTTTGATTCTTCGGGCCCCGGTAGCCCAATTGGCAGCAGGCAGTGGATTCAAAACCCACACAGTGTCGGTTCGAGTCCGACCCGGGGCACTTTTCCTTCGATTCCAAGGTCGCAATTCCGAAGCGGACCTTCTCGTTCTCGTGAAAAGCGGCCATAGCCGCTCGTGGTCACGGGCCGTCGCCACAGACTGCGCCCATGCACTTTCATGGCACGAGCGTGCGACAACAGGCACTGACCCTGCTCCGCGACGGCGCGAGGAACGTCGATGTCGCCCGCCGCGACTCCGTAGCCCTCATGGACCGCCACATCGGCCCCAAGCACTGACAGGCCCGGCCGGCGCGCTCAGCCCCTCAGGCTGTCCGCCTCGCCGATGTGGTGCACGCGGACGAGGTTGGTCGAGCCCGCGACGCCGGGCGGGGAGCCCGCCGTGATGACCACGATGTCGCCCCGCCGGCAGCGGCCGATCTTCAGGAGTTGTTCGTCGACCTGGGCGACCATCGCGTCCGTCGACTCCACGTGCGGCCCGAGGAAGGTCTCCACGCCCCAGGTGAGGTTGAGCTGGGAGCGGGTGGCCGGGTCGGGGGTGAAGGCGAGGAGCGGGATCGGGGAGCGGTACCGGGAGAGCCGCTTGACGGTGTCGCCGGACTGGGTGAAGGCGACGAGGTACTTGGCGTTGAGGAAGTCGCCCATCTCGGCGGCCGCGCGGGCCACCGCGCCGCCCTGGGTGCGGGGCTTGCTGCGTTCGGTGAGCGGCGGCAGGCCCTTGGCCAGGACGTCTTCCTCGGCCGCTTCGACGATGCGGCTCATCGTGCGGACGGTCTCCACGGGGTACTTGCCCACGCTCGTCTCGCCGGAGAGCATCACCGCGTCCGTGCCGTCGATGACCGCGTTGGCCACGTCGCTCGCCTCGGCCCTGGTGGGGCGGGAGTTGTCGATCATCGAGTCGAGCATCTGGGTGGCCACGATGACCGGCTTGGCGTTCCGTTTGGCGAGCTTGATCGCTCGCTTCTGGACGATCGGGACCTGTTCGAGGGGCATTTCGACGCCCAGGTCGCCGCGCGCCACCATGATTCCGTCGAAGGCTGCGACGATGTCGTCGATGCTGTCGACGGCCTGCGGCTTCTCGATCTTGGCGATCACCGGGACGCGGCGGCCCTCCTCGTCCATGACGCGGTGGACGTCCTCGATGTCGCGGCCGCTGCGGACGAAGGAGAGCGCGACGATGTCGGCGCCGGTGCGCAGGGCCCAGCGCAGGTCGTCGATGTCCTTCTCGGAGAGGGCGGGCACGGAGACGGCGACGCCGGGGAGGTTGAGTCCCTTGTGGTCGGAGACCATGCCGCCCTCGACGACGCGGGTGCGCACGCGCGGGCCCTCGACGCCGACGACTTCCAGGGCCACTTTGCCGTCGTCGACGAGGATGCGCTCGCCGGTGGTGACGTCGTCGGCGAGGCCCGTGTAGGTGGTGCCGCAGGTGTGGCGGTCGCCTTCGATGTTCTCGACGGTGATGGTGAACTCGTCGCCGCGTTCAAGCAGTACGGGACCTTCACGGAAACGCCCGAGGCGGATCTTCGGGCCTTGAAGGTCGGCGAGCACTCCGACGCTGCGGCCCGTTTCGTCGGACGCCTTGCGTACGCGCTGATAGCGCTCCTCGTGGTCGGCGTACGTGCCGTGGCTGAGGTTGAAGCGGGCGACGTCCATTCCGGCCTCGACCAGTGCCTTGATCTGGTCGTACGTGTCGGTGGCGGGCCCCAGGGTACAGACGATCTTTGCTCGGCGCATGGTTCGAGCCTAGGCCTTACCGGCCGGTAGAGAATTGGTCCCGCGTGACTACTCAACAACCTTTGCATGAAGGGTTATTGACAACTGTTGAATTGTGCGCAGGGGCGCTCCGATGAGCGGGGCGGAGTTCTTCGCGCGCTCGGCGCAAAGCCTTGACATGTTCAGGCCTCAACGATGGAATATGTGAGTTTTCGTTCGACCTCGTTGAATTGCGTGCTACTACACCGACGGAGCCGCACATGAACTCGTTCAGAAAACGGGCCGGAGCCGCACTCGCCGCGCTGCCCCTCCTCCCCCTCTCCCTCCTCGCGGGTGGGGCCGCCGCCCTCACGGCCGCGACCGCCACCCCCGCCGCGGCCGTCGACAACGGCCTCGCCCGGACCCCGCAGATGGGGTTCAACAACTGGAACTCCACGCACTGCCGCGCCGAGTTCAACGAGGCGATGGTCAAGGGGATCGCCGACACCTTCGTCTCGCAGGGCCTCAAGGACGCCGGCTACACCTACGTCAACCTGGACGACTGCTGGGCCCAGCCGAACCGGGACGCGAGCGGCAACCTCGTCCCCGACCCGGTGCGCTTCCCCCACGGCATCAAGGCGGTGGCCGACTATGTGCACTCCAAGGGGCTGAAGTTCGGCCTCTACTCCAGCGCGGGCACCAAGACCTGCGACGGTCAGGGCTTCCCCGGCGGACTCGGCCACGAGCAGCAGGACGCCAACCTGTGGGCCTCCTGGGGCGTCGACTATCTCAAGTACGACAACTGCAACAACAACAACGTCGACGCCAGGCAGCGGTACAAGGCGATGGGTGACGCGTTGAAGGCGGCCACGCGCACCACCGGCCGGCCGATCCTCTACAGCATCTGCGAGTGGGGCTCCAACCAGCCCTGGACCTGGGCTCCGGCGGTCGGCAACTCCTGGCGGACCACCGGTGACATCAGCGACTCCTGGTCGAGCATGATCTCCATCGCGCACCAGAACCAGCCGCTCGCGCCGTACGCCGGGCCGGGCGCCTGGAACGACCCCGACATGCTGGAGGTCGGCAACGGCGGGATGACCGACACCGAGTACCGCACCCACTTCAGCCTCTGGTCGCAGATGGCCGCGCCGCTGCTGATCGGCAGCGATCTGCGCACCGCGAGCGCCTCGACGCTCGCCATCCTCAAGAACGCCGACGTGATCGCGGTGGACCAGGACCCGCTCGGCAAGCAGGGCACGGTCGTCTCCAGCTCCGGCGGCCTGGTCGTGATGTCCAAGCCGCTGGCCGACGGCGGCCGTTCGGTCACGCTGACGAACGAGACCACCTCGACCAGGACGGTCTCGACGACCGTGAAGGACATCGGCATCGGCGGGGCGTCCTCGTACGCCCTGAAGGACCTGTGGTCCAAGGCCACGAGCACGACCACCAGCGCCATCAGCGCGTCGGTGCCCGCGCACGGCACGGTCATGTTCCGGGTGACGCCCGGCAGTCCGGTGCCGCCACCGACCGGACTGAACCAGCTGAGCGATCTGCCGTGGACGTCGGCGGTGGGCGGCTGGGGCCCGGTGGAGCGCGACCGCAGCAACGGCGAGCAGGCGGCGGGCGACGGCCGCACCCTGACCATCGGCGGCACGGCCTACGCCAAGGGCCTCGGCACGCACGCGCCCAGCGACATCTCCTACTACCTGGGCGGCGCCTGCTCCTCGCTCGGGGTCGACGTGGGCGTCGACGACGAGTCAACGAACGGCGGGTCCGTACGGTTCCAGGTCTGGCGGGACGGGACGATGGTCGCCGACAGCGGGGTGCGGACCGCGGCCGATCCGCCGAAGCACCTGAGCGTCGACGTGAAGGGCGGGACGAAGCTGCGGCTCGTCGTCACCGATGGAGGCGACGGCATCACTTACGACCACGCCGACTGGGCCGACGCGAAGCTGGCCTGCGGGGCCGGTCCCTCGGCCGGTACGCACGACCTCAGCGACCTGACCTGGTCCTCGGCCGCGAACGGGTGGGGGCCGGTGGAGCGGGACCGCAGCAACGCGGAGCAGGCGGCGGGGGACGGTACGCCGCTCACGGTCAACGGGACGGTGTACGCGAAGGGGCTCGGCACGCATGCGGCGAGTTCCGTCTCGTACTACCTGGGAGGTTCGTGCTCCTCGTTGACCACGGCGGTGGGGGTGGATGACGAGGTCGCCGGTAAGGGGTCTGTTGTCTTTCAGATCTGGCGCGACGGCGTGCTTGCCGCCGACAGCGGGAAGTTGACGTCGGCGGACCCCGCGAAGCAGCTGTCCGCCGATCTGTCGGGCGCGCTTGAGGTGCGGCTCGTCGTCACCGACGCGGGTGACGGGGTCGACTATGACCACGGTGACTGGGGTGGGCCTCGGGTTGTTTGTGCCTAGCGTTCGTCTGCGGGCCGGTAGGGGCTGGTCGCGCCCGCGCGGCGGAGCCGCAGATGTCACAGCCCCGCGCCCCTGAAAGCAAGGGGGTGCGGCGGCCCCAGGGCAACCAAGCGGGGGGTGCGGCGACCCCGGGGCCGTCAAAGCAAGGAGGGTGCGGCGGACCTCGGGCGAGCGCCTTCGCCCGAGGTCCCGCCGTGTGACTTCGAACGGTCACTCGATCGAAACCCGTCAGGGGTGTTGCGGACGGCTGTTCTGCGCCAAAATCCTCTCGACCATCTACGCGCGTCGCCCCTGTCTACGCGCGTAACGCATCGTCAGGGAGTGCATCACATGCCGCTGAACCGTAGGACGTTCCTGGGCACCACGGCCGCCGCCGGAGCCGGTGCGGCCATAGTCGGGGGTGCCGCCGCTCCCGCCGAGGCCCACGAGCACGGGCACGGCCACGGGCGTGCGCCGAAGCGGTACTCGTTCAGCGTCATGGGCACCACCGACCTGCACGGCAACGTCTTCAACTGGGACTACTTCACGGACAAGGAGTTCGACGACAAGGCACACAACGACGTCGGCCTCGCCAAGATCTCCACGCTCGTCGAGCAGATCCGCAAGGAGAAGGGCCGCCACAACACCCTGATGATCGACGCGGGTGACACCATCCAGGGCACCCAGCTCTCGTACTACTACGCCAAGGTCGACCCGATCACGGCCAAGCACGGGCCGGTGCACCCGATGGCGCAGGCCATGAACGCGATCGGCTACCACGCCGCCGCCCTCGGCAACCACGAGTTCAACTACGGCATCCCGGTGCTGCGCAAGTTCGAGGAGCAGTGCGACTTCCCGCTGCTCGGCGCCAACGCGCTGGACGCCAAGACGCTGAAGCCGGCCTTCCGGCCGTACGTCATCAAGCGGCTGCGCACCCCGCACGGGCGGGACGTCAAGGTCGCGATCCTCGGTCTCACCAACCCCGGCATCGCGATCTGGGACAAGGCCAACGTCAGCGGCAAGATGGTCTTCCCCGGCCTTGAGGAGCAGGCCGCGAAGTGGGTGCCCAAGCTGCGCTCGATGGGCGCGGACGTGGTGATCGTGGCCGCCCACGCGGGCTCCTCGGGCACCTCCTCGTACGGCGACCAGCTCCCGTACATCGAGAACGCGGCCGCGCTGGTGGCCGAGCAGGTGCCGGGGATCGACGCGATCCTGGTCGGGCACGCGCATGTGGAGATTCCCGAGTACCGGGTGAAGAACAAGCAGACCGGCAAGGACGTCGTGCTCTCCGAGCCGCTGAAGTGGGGCCAGCGGCTGACCGTCTTCGACTTCGAGCTGGTGTGGGAGAAGGGCTGCTGGGCGGTCGAGAAGGCCGGGTCCAAGGTCCTCAACTCCAACACCGCCGTCGAGGACCCGAAGATCGTCCGGCTGCTCTCCGACGAGCACAAGAAGGTCGTGGCATACGTCAACCAGGTCATCGGCACGTCGAAGGCGGCCATGACCACCGCCGAGGCGGCCTGGAAGGACGAGCCGATCATCGACCTGATCAACGCGGTTCAGGTGGACACGGTCAAGGCGGCGCTGGCGGGCGGCGCCTACGCGTCCCTGCCGGTGCTGTCGCAGGCGTCCTGCTTCTCGCGCACGGCCGTCATCCCGGCCGGCCAGGTCACCATCAAGGACGCGGCCGGGCTGTATCCGTTCGAGAACACGCTGGAGGCCCGGCTCCTGACGGGTGCGCAGCTCAAGGACTACCTGGAGTTCTCGGCCCGGTACTACGTCCAGACGGCGGCCGGGGCGCCCGTCGACCCGGCGAAGCTGACGAACGCCGAAAACACGCCGGACTACAACTACGACGCGGTGTCGGGGCTGAAGTACGACATCGACATCGCGAAGGCGGCGGGGTCGCGGATCTCGAACCTCACGTTCCAGGGCAAGCCGCTGGATCCCGCCGCGCAGTTCGTGCTGGCCGTCAACAACTACCGGGCCAATGGCGGGGGCAACTTCCCGCATGTCGCCGCGGCCAAGCAGCTGTGGGCGAACTCCGAGGAGATCCGCAACACGATCATCGCGTGGGTGAAGGCGAAGGGTGTTGTCGACCCTGCCGCGTTTGCCTCCGTGGACTGGAAGCTGGTCCGGGACGGGGTCGCTGTGTTCTAGGCCTTCGTCCGGGGGACGGCGCGGTTTTCGCCGACCGCCCTCCGAATGGGTCACCCCTCCAAGGGGATCAAGCCGCCCGGCGCCTTCGGTGCCGGGCGGGCCTCTTCCGGCTTGGCCAGGCCGAACGTCGTGAACGCCGTGCGCTCCGGCAGCGGGTACGGCTCCTTGCCCGTCAGGGTGTTCAGGATCGCCGCGCTGCGCCAGGCCGCCAGGCCCAGGTCGGGGGCGCCGACCCCGTGCGTGTGCTTCTCGGCGTTCTGGACGTAGACCGCGCCCGTGACCGAGCCGTCCAGGACCAGGCGGAAGTCCGCGTCGATGCGCGGTCGTTCGGAGGCGTCCAGGCGCATGTAGGGGTCGAGGCCGGAGAGCATGCGGGCCAGGGGGCGCTCCCGGTAGCCCGTGGCGAGGACCACCGCGTCGGTGGTCAGCCGGGAGCGCACGCCCTGCTGGGTGTGTTCCAGGTGCAGCTCGACCTTGGTGGTGGCGACGCGGCCCGCCGTACGGACGTTGACGCCGGGCGTGAGGGTGGCGTCGGGCCAGCCGCCGTGCTGGGTGCGGCGGTAGAGCTCGTCGTGGATGGCGGCGATGGTGTCCGCGTCGATGCCCTTGTGGAGCTGCCACTGGCGGGGCACGAGTTCGTCGCGGACGGGCTCGGCCAGGGCGTGGAAGTAGCGGGTGTAGTCGGGGGTGAAGTGCTCCAGGCCGAGCTTGGAGTACTCCATGGGCGCGAACGTCTCGGTGCGGGCGAGCCAGGTGAGGCGCTCGCGGCCCGCCGGGCGGTTGCGCAGCAGGTCGAGGAAGACCTCGGCGCCGGACTGGCCGGAGCCGATGACGGTGATGTGGTCGGCGGCGAGGAACCGGTCGCGGTGGTCGAGGTAGTCGGACGAGTGGATCACCGGGACGGCGGGCGCGTCGGCGAGCGGGCGCAGCGCCTCGGGCACGTAGGGCTCGGTGCCTACGCCGAGGACGAGGTTGCGGGCAAAGGCGCGGCCCAGCGCCTCGGCCTGGCCGTGGACGTCGAGCTGGGTGAAGTCGACCTCGAACACCTCCCTTTCGGCGTTCCAGCGCACCGCGTCGACCTGGTGCCCGAAGTGCAGTCCGGGAAGGTTCTCGCTGACCCAGCGGCAGTACGCGTCGTACTCGGTGCGCTGGATGTGGAAGCGCTCGGCGAAGTAGAACGGGAAGAGCCGCTCGCGGTGGCGCAGGTAGTTGAGGAACGACCAGGGGCTCGCGGGGTCGGCGAGGGTCACCAGGTCCGCCAGGAACGGGACTTGGAGGGTGGCGCCCTCGATGAGCAGCCCGGGGTGCCAGTGGAAGGCGTGGCGCTGTTCGTAGAAGGCGGTCGAGAGCCCGCCGGGCACACCGTGGGCGAGGGCGGCGAGCGAGAGGTTGAAGGGGCCCACCCCGATGCCCACCAGGTCGTGCGGTCGGTCGATGTCTTGGGCGGGTGCCGGTGCGGTCATCGCGGGATGCTGCCTTCCACGGTCTTGAGGAGCTGTGCCAGGTCGCCGGTGGTGGTGTGGGGGTTGAGGAGGGTGGCCTTGAGCCAGAGGCGGCCGTCGGCGCGGGCCCTGCCGAGGACGGCCCGGCCCTCGGTGAGCAGGGCGCGGCGGATCCCGGCGACCTCGTCGTCGGGGGCGCCCGTCGGGCGGAACAGGACGGTGGAGAGCGCGGGGCGCTCGTACAGGTCGAGGCGGGGGTGTTCCTCGACCAGGTCCGCGAAGGTCATCGCGAGGGCGAGGGTGCGGTCGACGAGGCTCGCGAGGCCGGTGCGGCCGAGCGCGCGGAGCGTGACGGCGATCTTCAGTACGTCCGGTCTGCGGGTGGTCCGCAGGGAACGGCCGAGGAGGTCGGGCAGGCCCGCTTCGGTGTCGTCGTCGGCGTTGAGGTAGTCGGCGGTGTGCGCGAGCGGGGCGAGGCGGGCCGGGTCGGGGACCGCGAGCAGTCCGGCGGCGACCGGCTGCCAGCCGAGTTTGTGCAGGTCGAGGGTGACGGAGTGGGCGTGTTCGAGGCCGCGCAGCTTGCCGCGGTGGCTGTCGCTGAAGATCAGCGGCCCGCCGTACGCGGCGTCGACGTGCAGCTCGGCGCCGTGCCGGGCGCACAGCGCGGCGATCTCGGCGAGCGGGTCGATCGCGCCGGTGTCGGTGGTGCCGGCGGTGGCGGTGACCAGGACGGGGCGGTGCAGGTCGGTGAGGGCGTCGTCCAGGGCCGCGAGGTCGAGGGTGCCGGAGGGGGCGGGGACGGTGACCGGCTCGGGGAGGCCGAGGAGCCAGGCGGCGCGGGCGATGGAGTGGTGGGTGTGGGCGCCCTGGACGATCTGGACGGCGCCGTGCCGCTGGCGGGCAAGCAGGAGGGCGAGCTGGTTGGACTCGGTGCCGCCGCTGGTGACGAGCGCGTCGCCGCCGGGCCAGAACTCGGCGGCCAGCGCCCGGGTGACGAGGGCTTCGAGCTCGGCGGCGGCGGGCGCCTGGTCCCAGGAGTCGAGGGACGGGTTGAGGGCGGAGGCGGCGAGGTCGGCGGCCGCGGCCAGGGCCAGCGGCGGGGTGTGCAGGTGGGCGGCGCAGCGGGGGTCGGCGGGGTCGGCCGCGCCTTCTGCCAGGGCCCGCACCAGTGTGGTCAGCGCCTCCTCGGCGCTGGTGCCGTGTGACGGGAACGCCTCCCCGACCGCGGCCCTGACCCGTACGGCCACCGCCTCCGGGCCGCCGCCCGGCAGCGGGCCGCCCCGGGCCACCGCACCGTCGCGCAACGCGTCGAGGACGACGCCGAGGAGGGGGTGCAGGGCGGCGGGGCCGGTGGGGCCGCCGGCGAGGGGCGGGGTGTGCATGGGGGGTGTCCTTCGGTGTGCGAACGACGGCCTCACCAGCGTGGAGCGTCCCGGCGCGGTGGGGCTGCCCTGCACAACGATCTCAACCCGAAAGTGGTACTGGCCCCCCGGAGGCGGGGTGTTGGGGGGTGGCGCACTGGTATGAGCACGCCACCGCCCCAGGAGCCCGGGTCAGGCGTCCCGCACCGCCAGCGCCCTGCGCAGGTCGTCGACCTGGTCGGTCAGCTTGCGCCGCAGGGCCGGGAGGAGGTCGTCGCGGGACAGGCACGCCTCGCCCAGGGCCACCGCCTCCGGGTCGACCGCGAAGGCCGGGAAGGCGTAGCGGCCCGCCGCCTCCGCGATCGCGGGGCCGCGCCGGGCGGCCAGCGGGACCGCGTCCACGTAGAAGCGGGACACGTACTCCCGTACCAGATCGGCCTGTTCGGGCTGCCAGAAGCCCTGGGCGGTCGCCGTGAACAGGTAGTTGGAGAGCGCGTCGTCCTCGAACATCGCGGCCCACGCGGCGGCCTTCGCGGACGCGTCCGGCAGCGCGGCGCGGCAGCGCGCCGCGCCCTCCTCGCCGGTCGCGCTGGGGTCGCGGGCCAGCTCGGCTGCGATCCGGTCCTCGGAGGTCGCGCCCAGCACCGCGAGGCGGTTGAGGACGCGCCAGCGCAGCTCCGGGTCGAGCTCGGGGCCGCCGGGGACGCTTCCGTCGGCCAGCCACTCCTGGATGGTGTGGGGCTGGGTGGCGCAGTCGATGAAGTGGCGCACGGCGGTGAGCCGCAGGCCCGGGTTGTCGCCGTCCTCGGTGCGCCGGATCAGGTCCCGGGTCAGCTCGCCGAGCAGCGCGAGGGCGGCGGGGCGCGCGCCGTCCGCGAGATAGCGGCCGACGACCTGTGCGGTGGCGAAGGTGAGGACGCCCTGCACGATCGCCAGGTCCGACTCGTACGGGAGGTGGGCGCGGGCCGCCTCCAGGTAGGCGGCGGGCGGCAGCTGCCCGTCGCGGACCATGTCGCGGGCCGCGTTCCAGACGACGGCTCGGGCCAGGGGGGCGGGCAGTGCGGACAGGGAGCGCAGGGCCGTCTGCCACGACTCGGTGTCCAGGCGCACCTTGGCGTAGCTGAGGTCGCCGTCGTTGAGGAGTACGAGCGCGGGGCGCGCGCCGGTGCGGGTGACCGGCTCGGCGGCGGGCACGTCGGTCTCGAAGCGCTCGCGCAGCACCAGCTGTCCGGGGCGCGCCGGGTCGGTGTCGTACGCGCCGACGGCGATCCGGTGCGGCCGGTCGCCGTCCTGCTCGACGGCGAGCGTCCAGGAGCCCCCGTTCTCCCCGACCACGGGCGTCAGGGTGTCCACGCCGGTGGTGCGCAGCCACTTCTCGGCCCAGGCGTGCACATTGCGGTCGGTGGCGGAGGCCAGGTTGTCGATGAAGTCGGCGAGCGTGGCGTTGCCGAACTTGTGCCGCTTGAAGTGGGTGTTGATGCCCGCGAGGAAGTCCTTCTCGCCCAGCCAGGTCACCAGCTGGCGCAGTGCGGAGGCGCCCTTGGCGTAGGAGATGCCGTCGAAGTTGAGCATCGCGGAGGCGGTGTCGGGCACGGCGTCCGGGTCGGGGGCGACGGGGTGGGTGGAGGGCCGCTGGTCGGCGTCGTAGCCCCAGGCCTTGCGGACGATTCCGAAGTCGACCCAGGTGTCGGTGAAGCGGGTGGCCTCGGTGAGGGTCTGGTAGCCCATGTACTCGGCGAACGACTCGTTCAGCCAGATGTCGTCCCACCAGCGCAGGGTGACCAGGTCGCCGAACCACATGTGGGCCATCTCGTGCGCGACGACCATGGCGCGGGTCTGGCGCTCGGTGTCGGTGACGGCGGAGCGGTAGATGAACTCGTCGCGGAAGGTGACCAGGCCCGGGTTCTCCATGGCGCCCGCGTTGAACTCGGGCACGAAGGCCTGGTCGTAGGAGTCGAAGGGGTAGGCCTCGTCGAACTTCTCGTGGTAGCGGTCGTAGCACTGCCGGGTGATCTCGAAGAGTTCCTCGGCGTCGGCGTCCAGGTGGGGCGCGAGCGAGCGGCGGCAGTGGAGGCCGAAGGGCAGGCCCGCGTGCTCGGTGGTCACCGAGTGCCAGGGGCCGGCGGCGAGCGCCACGAAGTAGGTGGAGAGGAGCGGGGTGGTGGCGGCCTTCCAGCGGCCGTCGCCCTGGTGCTCGGTGATGCCGTTGGCCAGCACGGTCCAGCCTTCGGGCGCGGTGACCGTGAGGTCGAAGGCGGCCTTCAGGTCGGGCTGGTCGAAGGCGGCGAAGACGCGCTGCACGTCTTCCATGAAGAGCTGGGTGTACGTGTAGGTCTCGCCGTCGACCGGGTCGGTGAAGCGGTGCAGGCCCTCGCCGGTGTGCGAGTACGTCATCTCGGCTTCGACGCGCAGCTCGTGCGGGCCGGCGGCGAGGCCGGTGAGCGCGAGGCGGTTCTCGACGAGGGCGGCGGGGTCCAGCGGCTGCCCGTCGAGGCTGACCGAGCGCAGGGTGGCCGGCTTGACCTCGACGAACGTGTCCCCGGCCGCGCGTGCGGTGAAATGGATGACGGTCTGGGAGTCGAAGGTCTCCTCGCCGGTGGTGAGATCGAGCTCGATCTCGTACCGCTGGACGTCGAGGAGCCGGGCACGGGTCTGCGCTTCGTCGCGCGTCAGTACGGACATGGGGGCCATGCTGCCCGATGGGCCCCTGTCCGCACAGTGGGATTCCGTTGCGCTCTCAGCGCAGGGCGGGTAAGGGCGCGCGGCGGCTCAGGACGACTTGGCGATCGTCTCGTGGTGTCTGATCACCTCCGCGATGATGAAGTTCAGCAGCTTCTCGGCGAAGGCCGGGTCCAGCTTGGCGCTCTCCGCCAGGCCCCGCAGCCGGTCGATCTGCTCGGCCTCGCGGGCCGGGTCGGCCGGGGGCAGCTTGTGCTCGGCCTTGAGGTGGCCGACCTGCTGGGTGCATTTGAAGCGCTCGGCGAGCATGTGGACGACGGCCGCGTCGATGTTGTCGATGCTGTCCCGGAGCCGGGCGAGCTCCGCCTGCACGGAGGGGTCGATCGTGGTCATGGTCGTCGAGCTTACGTGGCCGGGCCCGGGATCGTCGGAGGGTGTTCAGGATCCGGGATCCGGCTGCTCCAGCCGCCGGGAACCGCCCGGCCCTGCTGCTCGCGGAAGCGGACCGGGGCGGTGCCGACACGGCGGGTGAACAGGCGCGAGAAGTACGCGGGGTCGTCGTAGCCCACCCGGCGAGCCACCGCGGCGACCGGCAGCTCGGTGGCGGCGAGCAGCTCCTTGGCCCGGCCGAGCCGGATGCCCAGGAGGTAGTCCTTGGGGCTGCACCCGGCGCCCCGGCGCACCGCCGTGCGCAGCTCCGCGGGGGTCATGCCGTGCCGGGCGGCGTGCTCGGCCACCGACAGGGGCTGGAAGGCGTCGCGGGCGAGGGCCTGGAGGACGGGGTCGCCGTCGGGCGCGAGATCGGCGCGGGCGCGGCGCAGCGCGACGAGGAGTTCGTGGACGGCCGCGCCCGTCTCGACCTCCAGGAGCGGGTTGCCCCGGCGGGCCGCCCGGGCGATCCGGCCGACGGCTGCCCGGGCGGCGGCCGTGTCGGCGAGGGGGACGACGGGCCGGTCGGGCTCTATGTAGCCGAGTTCGGTGTACGTGGTGGTGGCGGGCCCGGTGAAGTCGACGAACGACTCGTCCCAGCCGGTGGCCGGGTCGGGCCCGTAGTGGTGCGGCACGCCCGGGGTGAGCCAGAGCAGCGCGGGCGCGGTCACGGTGAGGCGCTCTCCGTCCGCGCCCCGGAACCAGCCGCCGCCCGCGCCGATCACCACGGCGACGTGGTGGTCCAGGGTGCGCGGCCCGACGGTGGGCAGCGCGCCGTGCTGCATCCCGACGCCGAGGCAGACCAGACCGAGCCGGTGGTGGACCGGGCTCGGCGTGAAGTAGCGCATCCAGGTGTGGTACATGCCGGTTCTGCCGCCTCCCGTCCCCCCTTTGCGTCCAATCAGCGCCGATCTTTGTCCATGGACCGGCGCCCGCGCCAGAGGCGAGGCTGAGCCCGGATGATCGAGAGACGGGCGGGGCCGGTGGCTGACTTCACCGTGGGTGACGAGGACTTTCTGCTGGACGGGCGGCCGGTGCGGCTGCTCTCGGGGGCGCTGCACTACTTCCGGGTGCACGAGTCCCAGTGGGGCCACCGGCTCGCGATGCTGCGGGCGATGGGGCTGAACTGCGTCGAGACGTATGTGCCGTGGAACCTGCACGAGCCGGCTCCGGGCCGCCACCGGGACCCGCAGGCGCTGGGCCGGTTCCTGGACGCGGCGCACGCGGCCGGGCTGTGGGCGATCGTGCGCCCCGGCCCGTACATCTGCGCCGAGTGGGAGAACGGCGGGCTGCCGCACTGGCTGACGGGGGCGCTGGGGCGGCGGGTGCGCACCCGGGACCCGGAGTATCTGCGAGAGGTGGAGCGCTGGTTCCGGGTGCTGCTGCCGCAGGTCGTGGCCCGGCAGGCGGACCGGGGCGGCCCGGTGGTGATGGTGCAGGTGGAGAACGAGTACGGCAGCTACGGCTCGGACCGGGTCTATCTGCGCGTGCTCGCGGACCTCCTCGCCGAACTGGGCGTGGGCGTCCCGCTGTTCACCTCCGACGGGCCCGAGGACCACATGCTGAGCGGCGGGTCCCTGCCGGGGGTGCTCGCCACCGCGAACTTCGGCTCAGGCGCCCGCGAAGCCTTCGAGGTGCTGCGCCGCCACCGCCCCGAGGGGCCGCTGATGTGCATGGAGTTCTGGTGCGGCTGGTTCGACCACTGGGGCGCGGAGCCGGTGGTGCGGGACGCGCGCGAGGCGGCGGGGGCGCTGCGCGAGATCCTGGGGTGCGGCGCCTCCGTCAACCTCTACATGGCGCACGGCGGCACCAGCTTCGCCGGCTGGGCGGGCGCCAACCGGGACGGCGAGGCGCATCTGGGGACGCTGCGGCCGGACGTCACCTCGTACGACTACGACGCGCCGATCGACGAGTACGGCCGCCCGACGCCGAAGTTCTGGGCGTTCCGCGAGGTGCTCGCCGAGTACGCGGACGGCCCGCTGCCCGAACTTCCGCCCGCGCCACCGGTGTTGGGCGCCCCGGTCACCGTGCCGCTGACACAGTGGGTGGCGGCCGAGGACGTGCTGGAGGCGCTGGGCTCGGCGGAGGGCGAGCACGGGGTGCCGCCGACGTTCGAGGAGCTGGACGTGGACCGGGGCGTGGTGCGCTACCGGTTCGAGGTGCCCGGGCCCCGGCAGCCCTATCCGCTGAGGGTGCTGGGCCTGCGGGACCGGGCGGTCGTGTACGTCGACGGGGTGCGGGCCGGGGTGCTCACCGAGGACGACGCGGCGCTGCCGGAGCCCGTGGCGGGGCCCGCCGTGGTCGAGCTGTGGGTGGAGTCGCTGGGGCGCGTCAACTACGGGCCCAGGCTCGCCGAGCCCAAGGGGATCACCGGCGGAGTGCTGCACGAACGGCAGTTCCTGCACGGTGTGCGGGTGCGGGGGCTGCGACTGGACGCGTTCGAGGACGCCGGGCGGGTGCGGCGGCTGCCGTTCCGTTCACCTGCGGAGGCGGGGCGGGGACTGTTTCGAGGCACCTTCGATGCACCCCGTCCCGGCGACGCACGCCTTGAATTCGCAGGCCTGGTACGGGGTTTCGTCTGGGTTAACGGCTTCAACCTCGGACGTTACTGGACCGTCGGGCCACACCGGTCGCTGTACGTCCCGGGGGCGGTGCTGCGGGATCAAGCCAACGAGGTCTGGGTGTGGGAGCTCGAGGCTGAGGACTCAACGGGTCCGGAAGTGACGTTCCATTAGCCTCGAGGCGGGCGCGTCGGGAGAGGGAACGCGCTTTCATGAGGCGAGTGCGCCGGCAACACGGTCCAGAACATCTTCTTCAACTGAGCGGCGTGAGTGAACGACCGTCCGGCAGCCTCTCCCCGGCCGCCGGACGGTCCGCCTCTGCCTACACCTCCGTCACCTCGAACGCGTCCAGCGTGAACTCCGCCGTGCCGTCGTCCCCGGTCTTGCGCAGCCCGACCCACGCCTCGCCGGTCGCGGGGGCCGTGAACTCGTAGACGAACGCGGTCGGTCCGGTCGCCTCGCCGAACATCTCACGGCTCAGCTCGCGCGTGCCGTCTCCCTCGTCGACGGCGGTGATCCAGGCGTACTGGCCGGCCTTCTCGCTCTCGTAACGGAAGCCCACGCGATAGCGCTTACTGGGGAGGAAACGGACGGTGAACGGCACGGTCCGGTAGACCAGGCCGTCGTTCTCGCCGCGTGACTTGAGCGACTGGCCGCCGTCGATCACGTCGTCGATCGCCTTCCCGCTCCAGCCGCGCTGGGTGTACGGGGCGTGCCGCTGCGCGATGTGGGTGCGCGGGTCGGTGGCGCCGCCCGCGTCGCCCTTGACGAAGACGCCCCAGCCCTGCGGCACGTTCTCGAAGTCCTCGTAGGCCAGCGCGCCTTCCTTGGCGGTGGGCCGGGCCGCCACGACCCGTACGTTGTCGAACCGCACCCGGGCCTGCCCCGCCTCCGCGCGCAGGCTCAGCTCGACCGGGCCGCCGCCCTCGGGGACCGTGAAGTGGGTGAACATCCGCTGGAAGCGGGTGCCGTGCTTGCGGTCGGCGGCGACGTAGTTGCCCGCGGTGGAGGTCTCCGTCCAGGTCCGCGCGCTCACCCCGTCGGCGGTGCGCACCTC
Source organism: Streptomyces sp. NPDC023838 (assembly GCF_040639555.1). NCBI lineage: Bacteria > Bacillati > Actinomycetota > Actinomycetes > Kitasatosporales > Streptomycetaceae > Streptomyces > Streptomyces sp. NPDC023838. The sequence goes on along the minus strand of NZ_JBFAAD010000016.1, from coordinate 20,439 downwards.
CAGGGCCGCGACCCGCCGCTCCCCCGCCCGCTCGCCCACCTCGACCTGCACGGACGCGGCGTACGTCCCGGGCGCGAGGCGGGCCAGGCGCTGGCCGACGCAGGCCGCCGCGCCCGCGTCGATCACCAGCTCGTAGTCCCCGAGCGCGCTGCGGCGTACGGACGCGGGGCCGCTGACCGTCCAGCCCTTCAGGGAGCCGGAGTGGAAGCCGGGGTCGTACAGCCCGGTGCCCTGGCCCCAGCGCGGGTCCCGGCCGCGGGCGCGCTCGCGCAGGACGACATAGGGCTGTCCGGCCGCGGCGCCCTCGATGGTGACCGTGCCGGAGCGGACCGGCAGCTCGCGCTCGTACGCCCGGCCCTGGTCGGTGAGCCGGTACAGGACCACCGTGCGGGCTCCTTCCCAGCCGCGCGGCAGCCGCCAACTGGTGGTGCCACCGGCCGGGTTGTAGTGGTACAGCTTGGCCGGGTCGGCGGCGCGGCGGGGCTCCCAGGGCAGCAGATAGGCACCGCCGTCGTACACCACGCGCGCGTCCGTGGTGATCCGGCGGGTGCCGTCGGCGTCGGAGACCGAGGTGGCCCCGGGGCCGAAGAAGGTGACCTCGTGGTCGGTCCAGCGCCGGACCGGATACGCCTGGAGGTACTTGGCGGGCAGCGAGTGCGTCCAGATCAGCTGGTAGAACGCCGTCCAGTCGGTCTTGCCGACCCACCCCTCGAAGTTGCCCATGCGGACGTGGCCGAGCAGGGTCGGCCACTTGTCGGCGAAGACGTCCTTCTGGTGGTTGCGGATGAAGCGGATGAGGCGGGAGTTGATGCCGCGCGAGGTGTCGCCGCCGTAGTCCGTCTCGTTGGCCCAGTGCGACCAGAGCGAGGAGCGCTCCAGGCCGTGGCCCCACTCGGAGGTGACCAGCCAGCCCTGGTCGCGCAGTTCGCGCTGGAGGCGGTCGGAGGTCCAGCCGGACTCGCGGAAGACGTCGATGTAGAGGGCGTCCAGCGCCGGGTCCGCGTCGCGGCGCAGCGCGGCGAACCGCCGGGCGATGTCACCGGAGACCAGGTCGCGGCGCTGGTCGATGCGGTACGACTGGTCGAGCCAGTCCCACTGCTCGTTCGCCTTGTCGACCAGCGTCTCGGAGAAGGCGTGGGCGACGGGGTAGGACTCGGTGGCGTTGACGTGGACGGCGAAGTCGCTGTTCCACTTCTTCCCCTCGCGGACCAGGTGGTTGAGGTCCTCGATGCCGCCCGCGCGCTCGTTGTAGTTGCCCGCGTAGTCGGGGTGGGCCGAGTCGTGGCCCTCGGACTGGTAGCCCTTGAGCAGGGTGTACTGGCGCAGCCCGTCGGTGGCCAGCGAGATCCGCTTGACGTTGTCGAGGGTGGCCAGGAACGGGTTGGTCGCCTGCGAGGCGAAGTTGAAGGGGATGTGCGGGACGACCCGCAGGTGCTGTTCGTCGGCGCCGAGCGGGTTCACCATGATGTCGCGGAAGGCGATGGCCGCGTCCTGCCAGTCGACGGTGCCGTCGCCGTTCCGGTCGCCGGTGACGATCACGGTGGCGTACGGCAGCGGCTCGGTGTCCTGGACGGCGGCGGTGGCGGCCCGGTGCGTCCACTGGCCGGGGACGAGCCGCGCCTCGACGTACCCGTCCCGTTTGAGGACCTGGCGCCACAGCCGCCCGTTCTCCCAGGTGGTCCCGGCCGCGCTGTCGGGCTTGTCGTAGACGGTGTTGGTCTCGACGGCCCCGCCGAGCCCGTCGTGGGCGACCACGGCATAGGCGCAGCCGACCGGCGCCGGGTCCGGCGCGGTGTCCGGGGTGACGGTGACCAGCGTGTCGCCGCTCTTCGCCTTGTCCAGCTGGATCCGGGCGGCGAGCAGGGCCGCGCCCGGCTGGTCGCCGCGCACGGAGAGCAGGGCCAGACCGGGGATCTGGAAGGTGCCGACGCGCAGGGACGCGGTGTCGTCGATCCGGGTCACCCGCCAGTCGACGCGGTGGCCCCGGACGCGGATCTCCACGCCGATCTCGGTGCCGCCGTCGAAGGCGAGCGTGTACGCGGCCCGGTCCCGGCCCGTGCGCGCGGTGACCCGGGGCGTGTGGGCGGCCCCGTCGACCAGCACGCTCGTCACCGGCTCCGCCTGCCCGTACAGCTTCGCGCCGCTCGCGCGGTCGGTGTACGAGACGATGCGGGGGAAGGCGGTGTCGAGGCGTACGTCCAGGTCGGGCGAGCGGATGACGCGCTCGCCGTCCGCCGCCGCGCGGGCGGCGCCGGGCGCGCCGAGCGCGGCCCCCGCCCCGGCCAGCGCGGTGGCGGCCACCACCGTCCTCCGCTTGGGTCCGCGTATGTCGGCGTTCACGTCGGCGTCCTCCTCGTGACGGGGTGTCTCGTGCCTGGTCACGATGGGGCGGACGGGGGTGGCGTGCCCATGGACAAAGGGGAGGGGGGTGTTGGATTAAGTGCTCGTCCGCGGCCCGGTGGGGGCTGCTCGCGGGGAACCGCCCGAGCGGCCCGCCACCGGCCCGCGGGTGAACGCGGCGGCTACAGCGTCGCCGCGGCCTTCGCGATGTCGGCGGCGAAGGTCGAGACCTCGCTGTACACGCCGGGGTAGCCGGGCTCGGCGCAGCCCTGGCCCCAGCTCACGATGCCGACCTGGATCCAGGCGTTGTCGTTGTCCTTGCGGAACATGGGGCCGCCGGAGTCGCCCTGGCAGGTGTCGACGCCGCCCTGCTGGACGTAGCCCGCGCAGATCTCGTCGCTCGGGACGAGGTCGCTGCCGTACGCCTGCTGGCACTGGGCGTCGGAGACGAACGGGACCGTCGCCTTGTAGAGGTACCTCTGCTGGCCGCCGCCCTCGCTGCGGGCGCCCCAGCCGGCGATGGTGAAGGTGCCGTTGTTGAACGCGGTCGTGGTGGCGATCTTCAGGGTCGGCTGGCTGACCGGCTTGGCGAGCTTGATCAGTGCCCAGTCCTTGCCCTTGCCGTTGTAGCCGGGCGCCTGGAGCACCTTGGTCGACCTCACCTTGACGGCGCTGCTGCTCTGGAGGTCGACGACGCCCGTGGTCGCGGTGATGGAGGTGTTGGCGCCGGAGCCGTCCACGCAGTGGGCCGCGGTGAGGACGATCTGCTGGGTGTAGAGGGCGCCGCCACAGCCCATGGAGAGGCGGACCATGAACGGGAACTCGCCCTGGGCGGCGCGGGTTCCGCCGACCACGGGCGCGGGGGACGCGGAGGCGCCGGTGGCGGGCTGGAGGGTGAACGCGGCGAGGGTGACCGCCGCGACGGCTATGCATCTCTTGAGCGCACGCACGAGTGTGTTCTTCAAGGGACTGCCCTTCGTGGGGGGTTGGTGTCCGCGCCCCGGCGCGCCATGGGGATGACATGGGCGCGTCAATGCGCGTGCTGTGGAGTATGAGAGCCCCCGGGGCGCCCGACAAGGCTTGCTTTCCGGCCATACGCGGGGAGGGGCGGGATGCCGCGGGTCCCTCGTACAGTGGAGGCCGGTTCACCGGCGTACGGGGGTGACAGCGTGGCCCACGAGAGCGCGGCCGGGTCCGGGTCCGGTGGCCCGTCCGGTCCGGTCGTCCACGGGTTTCCGCACATCGAGACCGTGCGGGCGTCGATCACCGCGTTGTACCGGCGGCTGTCGTACGACGGGATCCAGGGGTACGCGACGAGCGTCCTCCCCGTCGACGTGGCCTTCGCCGACCACGACGACCTCCATCTGGGCGCCCAGCGGGTGGCCCGGGCGCTGGTCCAGCACCTGCACCTGCCCGACGCCCGGATGATCGTCGGTTTCCGCGAGATGCAGCACGCGGCGTCGGTCGAACTGGCCGCCGGGCCCGAGTACTTCATCGAGCTCAACGACCGCTTCCGGCGCCACCGGCGGGACATCGGGGCGGCGCTCGCGCACGAGATCACGCACGTGCTGCTGCACCGGCTCGGACTGGCGTTCCCGGGGACGCGGGACAACGAGATCCTCACGGACACAGCGACGACGTATCTGGGGGCCGGGTGGCTGCTGCTCGACGCGTTCCGGGAGGACGGGGTGTCCAGCCAGAAGCTGGGCTATCTGACGCCGGAGGAGTTCGGTTACGTCCTGGCGAAGCGGGCGGCGGTGTTCGGCGAGGACCCGTCGCCGTGGTTCACCAGCCCGCAGGCGTACCCCGCGTACCGGACCGGGCAGGCCCGAGCCCGCCTCGACGCGGAGCAGCCGCCGTTGGCGGCGGCGGGGTGGGTGGGGCGGCGGCGGTACGCGAAGGATCGGCGGGGCGCGCGGGAGGGAGTGCGGGCGGCCCTCGGCATGCCGTACTCCTTCGAGGGGGAGGGGGCCTCGCTGCGGGTGTGCTTCCCGTGCCCTACGTGCGGGCAGCGGAATCGGGTGGGGGTCCGGGGGAGGGTGCGGGTGCGGTGCGGGGTGTGCGGGGCGGTACTGACGTGCGACACGTAGCGGGTGGTCTCCCGGCGGGCTGGTCGCACAGTTCCCCGCATCCCTGAAGGATGCGGGGTGCAGCGCCCCGCACCCCCCAAGGGGCGCGGGGCTGTGACATGTGCGGCTCCGCCGCGTGGGCGCACTCAGCCCGAACCGGCCCGCAGGTGAAACTGGAGCGCGCGTCCTCAGCAGGCGAAGTCGACCAGGTCGAACGTCCCGTAGTGGTCCGAGGTGTAGTAGTCCTCGTGCGCCTGGCGGCCGGTGACGATGCGGCGGGCGCCCCGCGTCGGGGAGCCCGGCGTCTTCACCGTGTACTCGTGGTAGTAGCCGCTCGGCTCCGACGGCAGCACGTCCTCGCGGTTGGAGAAGACGACACCGTCCTGGGAGTACGGGAACGGGCCGCCCTTGTCGATGAGCCGCAGCGTGTCGTACGCCTGCGAGGGCAGCTCGGAGTAGCAGATGCTGCCGGCGCTCTGGACGGAGGCGGCGGACGTCGTGGACGCGGTGGCGTCGAGCGCGCCCGGGCCGAGGAGCAGGGCGGCGGCGAGGGTCGCGATTCCGCCGAACGTGGTGATGCGTGGGGGGATTCTCATGCGGTCATGATGACGCGCGTAGACCCGCCGCCGTCAACGCCAATTCCGTTGAATTTCCCACGAGTTAACCTGCGGCACCCGCCCGTAACGGAACCGTCCGCCGCTCTTTGCTCTCATGGAAAGAATTTGCCATTCTTTCGTTTAAGCGAACTAAAGGCCTTGCTACTCTCTCCCGCCATGGACCACAGACTCGCTGCCGACCGCGCCAAAGCGGTCGAAGATCTTGTCTCCGTGACGCGCGAACACAGCGGTGTCACGGTGATGTTCCACACCGCGGTCGCCGAAAGGCAAGGCCTGGGCGCCTCCGAAACCAAGACGCTCGATCTGCTGGAGCGGTTCGGTCCGCTCACCGCAAAAGAACTCTCCCAGCACACCGGTCTCGCCCCCGCCTCCGTCACCGGCCTCGTCGACCGTCTGGAGGCCAAGGGGTTCGCACGGCGCGCCAAGCACCCCACGGACAAGCGGCGCGTCCTCATCGAGATCCGCCGGGAGAACATCGACGACCTGAAGCGGTTCTTCGTGGACTGGTCCCATCAAGTGGCCGACTTCTGCGAGGAGTTCACGACGGACGAGCTGGAAACCGTGATCCGCTTCCTCGCCGGCAACAGCACGCTCCAGCGCGAGGCGGCGGCGCGGCTGGGGCCGTAGCGCGGGACGCGCCGCCGCGCCGCCGCCCCCTCACCCCGCCCCGTACACCGCCCCCGGCGCCTGAGCCTCCCGCAGCAGCCTTCGGGCCGCCTCCCCCGCCTCCGCCGGGGTCCAGCGGGCTCCGTTGTCGGCCGTCGGGCCCGGGCGCCAGCCCTCCATCACCGTGATGCGGCCCCCCTCCGCCTCGAAGACCCGGCCCGTCACCCCCTCGCTCGCCGCCGAACCGAGCCACACCACCAGCGGCGACACGTCCTCGGGGGCGGCCGCGAGGCCGGTGAAGACCTGCTCGGTCATCCGGGTGCGCGCCGCCGGGGCGATCGCGTTGACCTGGACGCCGTACCGGGCCAGCTCCGCCGAGGCCACCAGGGTCAGACCGACGATCCCGGCCTTGGCCGCCGCGTAGTTGCCCTGGCCCACACTGCCGAGCAGGCCCGCGCCCGAGGTCGTGTGGACGACCCGGGCCACCGGCCGGCGGCCCGCCCTGGACTCGGCGCGCCAGTGCGCCGCCGCCTCCCGCAGCGGCAGGAAGTGGCCCTTGAGGTGGACGCGCAGGACCGCGTCCCAGTCGTCCTCGTCGAGGTTGACCAGCATCCGGTCGCGCAGGAAGCCCGCGTTGCTCACCAGCGTGTCCAGTCGGCCGAAGTGGTCGAGGGCGGCTTCGACGAGGGAGGCCGCGCCCTTCGCCGTCGCGATGTCCCCGCCGTGCGCGACCGCCTCGCCGCCCGCCGCGCGGATCTCGCCGGCGACCTGCTCGGCCGGGCTGCCGGGGGCCGGGGCGCCGTCCAGACCGACACCGAGGTCGTTGACGACGACCTTCGCCCCCTCGGCCGCGAACGCCAGGGCGTGCGCACGGCCGAGCCCTCGCCCCGCCCCGGTCACCACGACGACCCGCCCCGCACTCATGTCCGTCATCTCAACTCCCGTACCTCTCGGGTGACTTGTTGACCGTGGCCGCGTCCAGGAACGCCGGGCGCTCGCCGCCGCCGTGGACCAGGAGGGACGCGCCGGTGATGTACGCGGCCCGGTCCGAGGCGAGGAAGACCGCCGCCTCCCCCACCTCGTCCGGCTCGGCGAGCCGCCCCAGCGGTACGGTCCGGGCGACGGCCGCGACGCCCTCCGCGTCCCCGTAGTGCAGCCGCGCGAGCTCGGTGCGGACCATGCCGAGCACGAGCGTGTTGACCCGCACCCCGGGCGCCCACTCCACCGCCATCGAGCGGGCCAGGTTCTCCAGCCCCGCCTTGGCGGCGCCGTACGCGGCGGTGCCGGGCGAGGCACGCGTGCCGCTGACGCTGCCGATCATCACCACCGAGCCGCCGGACGCGCGCAGATGCGGGTACGCGGCGAGCGAGGCGGTGAGCGGCGCGGTCAGGTTGAGCTCCACCACGCGCGCGTGGCGCTCGGCGGACGACTCGCCCAGCAGGCGGTAGGGCGTGCCGCCCGCGTTGTTGACGAGCACGTCGAGGTGCCCGCACTCCGCCGCGACCGCGTCGAAGAACTCCCGTACGGCCGACGGTTCGCGCAGATCCAGCGGTCGGAACTCGGCCTTCCGGCCCGCCGCTTCGACCGGCCGCTCAGGCGGTCTGCGGGCGCAGACCACCACCTCGGCGCCGGCCGCCAGGAACGCCCGCGCGATGCCCGCGCCGACGCCCCGGGTGCCGCCCGTGACGACCGCCGCCTTCCCGGCCAGCTCCATCCGCTGCTACCTTCCTCACCTAACAAATGTTTGGTGGAAAGGTAGCTGATCCGCCCATGGGTGTCTCCACCACCGGCCCCGAGAAGGGGATTTCCCTCGTCACGGTCGACTTCCCGCCCGTCAACGCGCTCCCCGTGCATGGCTGGTACGAGCTGGCCGACGCGGTGCGCGCGGCGGGGCGCGACCCCGGCGTCCGCTGCGTCGTCCTGGCCGCCGAGGGGCGCGGCTTCAACGCGGGCGTCGACATCAAGGAGATGCGGCGCGACCCCGGCCACAGCGCGCTCATCGGCGCCAACCGGGGCTGTTACGAGGCCTTCGCGGCGGTGTACGAATGCGAGGTGCCGGTGGTCGCGGCGGTGCAGGGGCACTGTCTGGGAGGCGGGATCGGCCTGGTCGGCAACGCCGATGTGGTGGTCGCGAGCGAGGACGCCACCTTCGGGCTGCCCGAGCTGGACCGAGGCGCGCTCGGCGCCGCCACCCATCTGGCCCGGCTCGTCCCCCAGCACCTGATGCGCGCGCTCTACTACACCTCGCGGACGGCCACGGCCCGGGAGCTGCTGGCCCACGGATCGGTGTGGAAGGTCGTACCGCGTACCGAACTCCTCGACGCCGCAAGGGAGTTGGCGCGCGAGATCGCCCGCAAGGACGGCTCGCTCATCCGGCTGGCCAAGGCCGCCATCAACGGCATCGACCCCGTCGACGTCCGCCGCAGCTACCGCTTCGAGCAGGGCTTCACCTTCGAGGCCAACCTCAGCGGGGTGGCCGACCGGATCCGGGACACCTTCGGCGAGCAACCGGGAAAGGGGAGGGAGCGGGCATGACGGACAAGACCATGACACCCGAGGACGTCGTCGCGCGGCTGCACAGCGGCATGACCCTCGGCATCGGCGGCTGGGGCTCGCGCCGCAAGCCGATGGCGCTGGTCAGGGCGGTGCTCCGATCGTCGCTGACGGATCTGACGGTGATCTCGTACGGCGGCCCGGACGTCGGGCTGCTCGCGGCCGCCGGGAGGATCCGCAAGCTGGTCGCCCCCTTCGCCACCCTCGACTCGATCCCGCTGGAGCCGCACTTCCGCGCGGCGCGCGAGGCGGGGGCGTTCACGCTGACGGAGATCGACGAGGCGATGTTCATGTGGGGGCTGCACGCGGCCGCCAATCGGCTGCCCTTCCTGCCGGTACGGGCCGGGCTCGGCTCGGACGTGATGCGGGTCAACCCCGGGCTGCGGACGGTCACTTCACCGTACGAGGACGGGGAAACGTTCGTGGCGGTGCCCGCGCTGCGCATGGACGCGGCCCTGGTCCACCTCAACCGCGCCGACCGGCTCGGCAACGCCCAGTACCTGGGCCCCGACCCGTACTTCGACGACCTGTTCTGCGAGGCCGCCGACAGCGCGTACGTCTCCTGCGAACAGCTCGTCGAGCCGGGCGGCTTCGCGGACGCCGTGCCGCAGACCCTGCTCGTCGGGCGCCACTCGGTCATGGGCGTCGTCGAGACGCCGAACGGGGCGCACTTCACGTCGTGCGTGCCGGACTACGGGCGGGACGAGCCGTTCCAGAAGCTGTACGCGACGACACCGTGGGACGAGTTCACCACCCGGTTCCTGGCGGGGCCGGACGAGAAGAGCTACCAGTCGGCCGTCCAGGCCTGGCACGAGGAGGCCCGATGACGGACGCGACCGTGGTGATCAGCCGCGCCGAGTACTGCGTGATCGCCTGCGCCGAGGCGTGGCGCGGCGACGGGGAGGTGCTGGCCAGCCCGATGGGGCTGATCCCGTCGCTGGGCGCGCGGCTGGCCCGGCTCACCTTCGCCCCGGACCTGCTGCTCACCGACGGCGAGGCGACGCTGGTCGGGGCGGACGGGGCGGCGGAGGGCTGGCTGCCGTACCGCCGCCATCTGACCATGGTCACCGGGGGCAGGCGGCACGTGATGATGGGGGCGAGCCAGATCGACCGGTTCGGCAACCAGAACATCTCCTGCATCGGCGACTGGGCCGCGCCCACGCGCCAGCTGCTCGGGGTACGCGGAGCCCCGGTCAACACCCTCAACAACCCGGTGAGTTACTGGATCCCGCGCCACTCCCCCCGGGTGTTCGTGGCCGAGGTCGACATGGTGTGCGGCGTCGGCCACGACCGGGCGGCCGCCGTCGGGGCGCGCTACCACCGCATCCCCCGGGTCGTCAGCGACCTCGGCGTGTTCGACTTCGCCACGCCGGACCGAACGATGCGGCTGGCGTCGCTGCACCCCGGGGTGACGGTGGAGCAGGTGCGCGCGGCGACGGGCTTCGCGCCGGCGGTGGCCGACGAGGTCCCGTACACCCGGGGCCCGACGGCGGAGGAACTGCGCCTGATCCGGGAGGTGCTGGACCCGCGGGGGCGGCGCGACGGGGAGGTCCGTGGCTGATGGAGACGGCACTGACCCGGCTGGTGGGGGTGCGGCACCCGATCGTGCAGACGGGGATGGGGTGGGTGGCCGGGCCCCGCCTCGTGACGGCCACGGCCCGGGCCGGGGCGCTGGGCATCCTCGCCTCGGCGACGATGACGACGGATGAGCTGCGCGCGGCGGTACGGGAGGTCAAGTCGCGTACGGACGCGCCGTTCGGGGTGAATCTGCGGGCGGACGCGGGGGACGCGCGGGAGCGGGTGCGGATCATCGTGGAGGAGGAGGTACGGGTGGCGTCCTTCGCGCTGGCCCCCTCGCGGGAGCTGATCGCGGAGCTCAAGGACGCGGGAGTGGTGGTCGTGCCGTCCGTCGGGGCGCGGCGGCACGCCGAGAAGGTGGCGGCGTGGGGCGCGGACGCGGTGATCGTGCAGGGCGGGGAGGGCGGCGGGCACACCGGCGAGGTGGCGACGACGGTCCTGCTCCCGCAGGTCGTGGACGCGGTGGACATCCCGGTGGTGGCGGCCGGGGGCTTCCACGACGGGCGCGGGCTGGTGGCGGCGCTGGCGTTCGGGGCGGCGGGGGTCGCGATGGGCACGCGGTTCCTGCTCACCTCGGACTCTCCGGTGCCGGATGCGGTGAAGGCGCGGTATCTGGCGGCGGGGGTGGCCGATGTGACGGTGACGCGGGCGGTGGACGGGTTGCCGCACCGGCTGCTGCGGACCGATCTGGTGGCGTCGCTGGAACGGACCGGGCGGGTACGTTCGCTCGCCTCGGCGGTGCGCCACGCGGCGGCGTTCCGCGCGCTGTCCGGGTCGTCGTGGGCCCGCCTCGTGGCGGACGGGCGCGCGCTGCGCCACGGCAAGGACTTGACGTGGAGTCAGGTGCTGCTGGCGGCGAATACGCCGATGCTGTTGCGGGCGTCGATGGTGGAGGGGCGGGTGGAGGCGGGGGTGATGGCGGCCGGGCAGGTGGCCGGGGTGATCGGGGATCTGCCGAGTGTGGGGGAGCTGGTGGGGAGGATGATGGGGGAGGCGGAGGCGACGTTGTCGCGCCTCGGGGGTTTTGCCCCCACCCCGCCCCTTCCCGATGCTCCAGAGTCATAGTTCTGGAGTGATCGGGTCGTGGCGGTATCTGCGCAGGTCAGGCAGTCGGGGAATTCCATGCTCCTCCGGCCGGTAGGCAACCTTTGCTCTCCACTACTACCGAGCCCGGCATTACCGCGCACCCGCCCTACGGGGACATCAGGCGGTCTGAGTGTCCGGCGCTCGGTTCAGCGTTGCCCGTGCACCACACAACCCGCGTTACCGGGGTGGTCGCAGGGGTCGTGAGGCAACGAGTGCGGGGACTGCACCGCCCACGAGTAAATCGCCCATCAGGGCGAGCCGAAAGGGGTTGTCAGCGCGTGCAGTCCCCCCGCTGTCCCGCATTGCCAGCGAGGACGAGCGGCCGCTGCAAGGCTCACCACGGGGTGTATGAGGGGCGCCCGAGCGTCCGTACTCGCCGGGCACAGGGACCCCGACGCGCCGCCCGCTATGACGCTGCGGCACGGCTCCGCCGGCGAGTGCAGGAACGGGGCTCCGCGTGGTGTGACTGGTGCTTGGGCGACTTCCCCGCGGACGGGGTGGACGTGGACCATGTGCGCCGCTGTCCCTCGGTGGCGAGGACATAGACAGCAACGTTCAGGGTGCCACGGGTGCCACGGACTGAAGACGAGTACGGAGTTCGGGGCCGCTCGCGCCGCATGACGTACGGCGCTGAGCGACCCCAACACCACGGGGTCAACGGCCCAGCATGCGGCGCCGGTTGCGTTCCTTCCGCCGCTCGGCGCGGTCACGTCGCCGTGCTTCGAGAAGCGCGCGACGGTCCCGGCTGTCTTGGGGCCACGTGATGCCCCAGAACATGACACCGCCGAAGATGATGAACTCGGCCAGTACAGCCCACCAAGGGGCGTTCTCCGGCATGTGGATCACGATGGTTGAGCCTTCCGACCTTGCAGGGTCGGCGGGCTGTCTACGCAGCGAGTACGACGCTCCCCAGCGTGCTGCGGTGATGCCCGCCCCGGTTGATGTTCACGGGGAAGGCAGAGTTCGGCCCTCTGGGCGTGACTTGTGGTGACGTGTCGATGGGGACGGGCGTCCACACAGGTCCGTCGTTCGCTGCGGCTCGATCGAGGAGACGTGAGAGCAGGTCGAGAAGACGTGAGAGCAGCAGGAGGACACCGTCAGCAGCAGGCCCGAGAGGCCGCGCGTCCCACTCGTGGATGGAGAACAAGCGGTCACGCCAAGCGGCCGCCAGGTCCTCCAAGAACTCGTTGACGAGGTCTTCAATTTCGCCTTTGCGGTGGAGACTGCGGGCGAATTCCCATAGGTCCATATTCAGCCGCCGCATCCACGCCTCACCGGGAGCTTCGGGCGCTGAGAACGAAGCAGTCTGAGACACGTCGATCGCGTAGCGAGCCTGACTCTCCTCCATCACACCCCCTCGCCCCAACTGACTGCCATCAAACATAGCGGTCCCCTTCGCCAGGGCGCGGCACTTTGGGCGGGCTGGACCACCGGACACGGCCCCTGCCTACCTCACGTCCTCTCAATTGGAGGTGATCCCCCATGCCCCGAAGACCCCGCCCCCCATAACAGGACGCCCGGTCTCGCTCTTCGGCCCTCACGGATCGTCGATGAGGGGTGGCATGCCCTGATTCAGGACACACGTACCTATAAGCGCCTGACGGACGAACTCGGCAGGTTCGTTCACCACGTACCGGAGAACCCGGCGACGAAGCAGCACGACGAAGCAACAGTGATCCGGACGCTGTGCGCCATCGAACGTGCCGGGTACGTGCCGGACTTGTACCTGTGGGCCAAGGCGACGCAGGAGGAGGTGCTGGTGTCCGCCGACTGCATGCACAGCGAGTGCACCGACGGCGGGTCGGGATGCTCGGCTCCGCAAGCCGTCTGAGTGACCGGCGGCAGATCTGTCCCCAACTTGCGGTTACCGCTCTAAAGTTGGCTACGGTCCGTCAGGAAGGAACCACAGTGAGCGAAGAAGGCGGAGAGCCCCGCAGGTGGGATGACCCTCGGTACAGCAAGCTACTGGCGAGCTGGCAGCGCCTTCGGGTCGAAAAGCGCCCCGGAAGACGCCCCCGTCGACTCTGTCCGCACGGTCGCGGGGTGACCCTCACAGTCACCCCTGAGACAGGTAGGCCGTTCAACGTCGGCTGCGCTGACTGCAATTCGATGGGGCTTCCCTGAACCCTCCGGGGGCGGGAGCGACCTGAGGCGGTTCCCCCGGGGGCTACGACCCCGCCCCCCGAGCGGGGCCTGCGGCCCCTGCACCCCGCTTCGGGGCTCCGCCCCGGGCCCCGAGTGGGGTGGGCGGGTTACCCGGGGCTTCACCCCCGGACCCCGTTTGTCTGCGGGCCGTTGTGGCTGGTCGCGCAGTTCCCCGCGCCCCTTGAATGCCGCTGCGCGGCATCCCCGGGGCGCCCCGAAGGGGTGCGCTCAGGGGCGCGGGGCTGTGACATCTGCGGCTCCGCCGCGTGGGCGCGAGCAACCCGGCACGGGCCGCAGACGAAGTGTCCGGCCGCCCGCCCAGGCCACGCGGCGGAGCCGCACATGTCGCGGCAGGGAAGGGGCGGGGGATCAATCCGGCTACGCCGGCGCGTTGCGGCGGCCGCCCGCAGACGGGCGGCCACGGCGCGCCCCGGCGGCCTGGGGCTGAGCGGCGGCGCGGGACTGACCCGTGCGACCCCCCTGGGCGGAGCCCTGCGTGCGGGCGCCCTGCGACTGGGCGCGGCCCGACGACGTGCGGGAGCCCCCGCGCGCCCCCCGGCTCCGGGCGCGGCCACCCGCGGACGGCTGCGGCTGGGCCGGGACCTCGATCACGACCGGGACGCCCGACGGCTCGCGCGCCCCCGTGACCCGTACCAGCTCCTCGTCGCTCGACTTCACCGCCGCCGTCCGGGGACGGATCCCCGCGAACGTCATCAGGCGGCTCATCTCGCGCTTCTGCTCGGGCAGGACCAGCGTCACGACGCTGCCCGACTCGCCCGCGCGGGCGGTACGCCCACCCCGGTGGAGGTAGTCCTTGTGGTCCGTCGGCGGGTCGACGTTGACGACCAGGTCGAGGTCGTCGACGTGGATGCCGCGCGCCGCCACGTTCGTCGCAACGAGCGCGGTGACCTGACCGGTCTTGAACTGCTCCAGGGTGCGGTTGCGCTGCGGCTGGGAGCGGCCGCCGTGCAGGCCCGCCGCCCGTACACCGCTCGCGAGCAGTCGCTTGACCAGCCGGTCCACCGAACGCTTGGTGTCCAGGAACATGATCACCCGGCCGTCGCGCGCGGCGATCCGCGCGGTGACGGCCTTCTTGTCCGTCTCGTCCTGGATGTACAGGACGTGGTGCTCCATCGTCGTGACCGCGCCCGCCGACGGGTCGACGGAGTGGACCACCGGGTCCGTGAGGAACATCCTCACCAGGCGGTCGATGTTCTTGTCCAGGGTGGCGGAGAAGAGCATGCGCTGGCCACCGGGCTCGACCTGCTTCAGCAGCGCCGTGACCTGCGGCATGAACCCCATGTCGGCCATCTGGTCGGCCTCGTCGAGGACGGTGGTCCGCACCTGGCCGAGCACGCAGTCGCCGCGCTCTATGAGGTCCTTGAGGCGGCCGGGCGTGGCCACGAGTACCTCGGCGCCGCGCCGCAGCGCGTTCGCCTGCTTGGTGAGTGAGAGGCCGCCCACGATCGTGGTCAGGCGCAGGTTGACGGCCGTGGCGTACGGCGTCAGCGCGTCGGTGACCTGCTGGGCCAGCTCACGCGTCGGCACGAGCACCAGCGCGAGCGGCGCCTTCGGCTCGGCGCGGTGGCCGGCCGTACGGGCGAGGAGCGCGAGGCCGAAGGCGAGGGTCTTGCCCGAGCCGGTGCGGCCGCGGCCGAGGATGTCACGGCCCGCGAGGGAGTTCGGCAGGGTCGCGGCCTGGATCGGGAACGGCTCGGTCACGCCCTGCGCGGCCAGCGTCTTGAGGAGCGCCGCGGGCATGTCGAGGTCGGCGAAACCGGCCACCGCGGGCAGCGCGGGCGTGACGGTTTCCGGCAGCGTGAATTCGCCCTGCGGCTGCACGGTCCGGCCGCGCGCGGCCTTCGCGGCGGGCTTGGCGGAGCTGGAGGTGGAGCGCTTGCGGGGGGTCATACGCGTCATACGGAAATTGCCTTCCTGGGCCCGGTGGACGGACAGCACGCAAGCCGGGACCCGCACCTGCGCGGTGCGGGCCCCGGCTCGGAATTCGCCGACGATCAGGCGGGGATGATGTTCTCCGCCTGCAGGCCCTTCTGGCCCTGGGTGACCTCGAAGGAGACCTTCTGGCCCTCGAGGAGCTCACGGAAGCCGGAGGACGCGATGTTCGAGTAGTGGGCGAAGACGTCCGGGCCGCCGCCGTCCTGCTCGATGAAGCCGAAGCCCTTTTCCGAGTTGAACCACTTCACGGTGCCAGTAGCCATGTCATTCTCCTGAATAGGTAGGGGCCCCATCCGGAGAAAGCCGGAAAAACAATAATGCGCCTGAGGAACATTCCCGTCAGGCGCACATAAAGTCTATGGGTACCAAAACTGCAACGGGGAAAACTCTACCACATCCCCCCGCGCCGGGAAGGGGCGGCCGTGTGGCACGCGCCACTCCCCCGCAGCGGGTTCCCTCGCTGGTCACAGCCGTTCGATCACCGTCACGTTCGCCTGGCCGCCGCCCTCGCACATCGTCTGGAGGCCGAAGCGCCCGCCCGTGCGCTCCAGCTCGTGCAGCAGCGTCGTCATCAGCCGTACGCCGGTGGCCCCCAAAGGGTGGCCGAGGGCGATGGCGCCCCCGTTGACGTTGACCCTCGCCGGGTCCGCGCCGGTCTCCTTCAGCCAGGCGAGCACCACCGGCGCGAACGCCTCGTTGATCTCGACCAGGTCGATCGCGTCGATCGTCAGGCCCGTCTTCTTCAGGGCGTACGCCGTCGCCGGGATCGGCGCCGAGAGCATCCGGATGGGGTCCTCGCCGCGTACCGAGAGGTGGTGGATCCGGGCGCGCGGGGTGAGCCCGTGCTCCCGTACGGCCCGCTCGCTCGCCAGGAGCATCGCCGCCGCGCCGTCCGAGACCTGGGAGGAGCACGCGGCGGTGATCGTGCCGCCCTCGACGACGGGTTTCAGGGCCGCCATCTTCTCCGCGCCGGTGTCGCGGCGCGGGCCCTCGTCCACGCGCACCTCTCCGTACGGCACGGTCTCGCGGACGAAACGGCCCTCGTCGAGGGCCCGGATCGCGCGGCGGTGCGAGCGGAGCGCGAACTCCTCCTGGTCCTCGCGGCTGATCCCCCACTTGCGCGCGATGAGCTCGGCGCCGTGGAACTGGTTGACCGGCTGGTCCCCGTACCGCGCCCGCCAGCCCGCCGAGCCGGCGAACGGGCCCTCGGTGAGGCCGAGCGGCTCGGCCGCCTGCCGGGAGGCGAAGGCGATCGGGATCATCGACATGTTCTGGGTGCCGCCCGCGACCACCAGGTCCTGGGTGCCGGAGAGCACGGCCTGCGCGGCGAAGTGCACGGCCTGCTGGGACGAGCCGCACTGGCGGTCGACGGTGACGCCCGGCACCTCCTGCGGCAGCCCGGCCGCCAGCCACGCCGTCCGCGCGATGTCCCCGGCCTGCGGCCCGACCGCGTCGAGGCAGCCGAAGACGACGTCCTCCACGGCGGCCGGGTCGATCCCGCAGCGCTCGACGAGCGCGCCGAGCACATGCGCCCCCAGGTCCGCCGGGTGGACGCCCGCGAGCCCGCCCCCGCGCCGCCCCACCGGAGTGCGCACCGCTTCGACTATGAATGCCTCGGCCATTCCCCATCTCCCTTGTCGTACCGGCGAATTACTCGCGTACGGCGATACCGTCCAGCACCATCGACAGGTACTGGCGGGCGATCTCCTCCGGGCTGTGCTGTCCGCCGGGCCGGTACCAGGACGCGGCCACCCACACCGTGTCGCGGACGAACCGGTAGGTGAGCCGGACGTCCAGGTCCGCCCGGAACGCCTTCGCCGCCACCCCGCGCTCCAGCGTCCCGAGCCAGGCCTTCTCGAACTTCCGCTGCGAGTCGGAGAGGTACTGGAAGCGGGGCTGCGCGGCCAGGTGGCGGGACTCCTTCTGGTAGATCGCCACGGCGGCGCGGTGCCGGTCGATCTCCCGGAAGGACTCGGTGACGAGGGCCTCGATGGTCTCCCGGGGTCCGAGTCCGGCGGCGAGCACGCCGTCGTACCCCTCCCAGAGCTCGTCCAGGAAGGCCGAGAGGATCTCGTCGAGCATCGACTCCTTGGAATCGAAGTGGTAGTAGAGACTGCCGGCGAGCATCCCGGCGGCGTCGGCGATCTTGCGGACGGTGGTGGCGTTGTACCCCTGCGCGGCGAACACCTCGGCCGCGGTGGCGAGGAGTTCGCGCCGCCGCTCGGGCGAGGCGGTCACCTGGGGCTTCTTCTTGTTCGCTGGCACGCGCCCATTCTGGCTCTACGCGTGCTGGCTGCTGACGGCCACGACTTCCCCGGTCATGTACGAGGAGTAGTCGCTGGCCAGGAAGACGATGACGTTGGCGACCTCCCACGGCTCGGCGTACCGCCCGAAGGCCTCCCGCCCGGTCAGCTCGTCGAGGAGAGCGGCGGAGGTGACCTTGGCGAGGTGGGGGTGCATGGCGAGGGAGGGCGAGACCGCGTTGACCCGCACCCCGTGGGCGGCCGCCTCGATCGCCGCGCACCGGGTGAGCGCCATGACGCCCGCCTTGGCGGCGGCGTAGTGGGCCTGCCCGGCCTGGGCGCGCCAGCCGACGACGGACGCGTTGTTGACGATCACGCCCCCGTGCCCGGCGGCGCGGTAGGCGCGCAAGGCCGCTCTGGTGCAGCGGAAGGTGCCGTTGAGGGTGACGTCGAGGACCCGGTCCCACTGCTCGTCGCTCATGTCGGCGAGCTCGGCCGTGCCGCCGAGGCCCGCGTTGTTGACGACGACGTCGAGGCGGCCGTGGAGCCGCACCGCCCGGTCGAACAGCGCGCGCACCTGTGAGTCGTCGGTGACGTCACAGGGCAGCGCGGCCACGGCGGCAGCGCCGAACTCGGCCGCCAGGGCCTCCTCGGTCTCCTTGAGCCTGCGCGTGTGCGCGTCGCTGACCAGCACCCGCGCGCCCTCCTCCAGGAACCTGCGGGCGGTCGCGCCGCCGATCCCGGCTCCGGCGGCGGCGGTGACGACGGCGGTGCGGCCGTCGAGGAGGCCGTGCCCGGGCACGTACGGAACCTTGTTGTCGGTCACGTCCGCAGGCTAACCTACCAAACACTTGTTAGGGAACGGCTTGGTCAGGGAACGGTCGCGAAGGGGCGGGCCCCGCAATGGACTTGGACCACACGGCCGACGAGGACGCCTTCCGCGCCGAGGCGCGGGCGTGGCTCGCGGCCCATGTGCCGCCCGCTCCGCTGCCCTCCCTGGAGACCGCGGAGGGTTTCGCCGCGCACCGGGCGTGGGAGGCCGAGCTGCACGCCGGGCGGTGGTCGGCCGTCTCCTGGCCCGAGCGGTTCGGGGGCCGGGGCGCCGACATCTTCGGGTGGCTGGCCTTCGAGGAGGAGTACTGGGCGGCGGGCGCGCCCGGCCGGGTCTCCCAGAACGGCGTCAGCCTGCTCGCGCCGACGCTCTTCGACCACGGTACGGAGGAGCAGCGCGCCCGGGTGCTGCCGGACATGGCGAGCGGGGCGGTGGTGTGGGCGCAGGCCTGGTCGGAGCCGGAGGCCGGGTCCGACCTGGCGTCGCTGCGGTCCCGGGCCGTGCGCACGGACGGGGGCTGGCTCCTCTCGGGCCAGAAGACGTGGTCCTCGCGGGCCGCCTTCGCCGACCGCGCCTTCGGCATCTTCCGTACGGACCCGGGGGCGCCCCGGCCGCACCAGGGCCTCACCTATCTGATGTTCGACCTGCGGGCGCCCGGGGTGACCGTCCGCCCGATCGGCCGCCTCGACGGCAAACCGGCGTTCGCGGAGCTGTTCCTCGACGAGGTGTTCGTCCCCGACGAGGACGTCATCGGGGAGCCCGGGCAGGGCTGGCGCATCGCGATGTCGACGACCGGCAACGAGCGCGGGCTGACCCTGCGCTCCCCCGGCCGCTTCCTGGCCGCCGCCGACCGGCTCGTACGGCTGTGGCGCGAGCGCGGCGAGGAGCGCGGGGCGCGCGACCGGGTGGCGGACGCGGTGATCGGGGCGCGGGCCTATCGGCTGTTCACGTACGCGGGCGCGTCGCGCTTCGCGGCGGGCGGGGAGATGGGCGCGGAGTCGAGCCTGAACAAGCTGTTCTGGTCGGAGTACGACATCGCGCTGCACGAGACGGCGCTGGAACTGCTCGGCGAGGAGGGCGAGTTGGCGGACGGGCCCGGCGGATGGGCTCAGGGGTACGTCTTCGCGCTCGCCGGGCCCGTGTACGCCGGTACGAACGAGATCCAGCGCGACATCGTCGCCGAGCGCCTGCTCGGCCTACCGAAGGGCCGCCTCCGATGAGGTTTCTGCCGACCGCCGAGCAGCGCGACTTCACCCGTTCCCTGGACGCGCTGCTGACCGCCTCGGACACCCCGTCGGCCGTACGGTCCTGGTCGGCCGGGGACCACGGGCCCGGCCGGGCGCTGTGGGAGCGGCTCGCCGGGGCGGGAGTGTTCGCGCTCGCGGCGCCGGAGAAGCACGGCGGCCTGGGCCGCCTCCCGGTGGAAATGGCCCTTTCCTACCGGGAGTTGGGCCGCCACGCGGTGCCGGGCCCGCTGGTGGAGACGGCGGCGGCGACGGCCCTGCTGTGCCACTTGGCGGACGGCGGCGACCCCGCCCCGGCCAAACGCCTGCTGCCGGGCCTGCTCACGGGCGAGACGGTGATCACGCTGAGCGTGCCGGAGGGCGGGGGGTACGTCCTGGATCCGGATGGGGCGGACACGGTGCTGGTGGTGACGGGGGCGGGGGCGGGGGCGAGCGGGGCCGGAGGGTCCGGTGCCGCCACGGCAGAGGCCGGAGAGGTCGGTGCCGCCACGGCTAAGGCCGGAGAGCCCGGTGCCGTGGGCCCCGGCTCCGTCGGCCCCCACCTCCGGCTCGCCCCCGGCCACGGCCCTCTCCACGCCTCCCTCGACCCCGCGCGGCGGCTGGGCCGCCCCGACCCCGGAGGCGAACTCCTCTCCTCCGGGCCCCTGTTGGCCGAGGCGGTCGGGTGCGCGGTGCGCTGGGCGCGGCTCGCGGCGGCGGCGCAGGCGGTCGGGGTGGCCGAGGAGCTGTTGCGGCGGACCGTGGCGTACGTCAAGCAGCGCACCCAGTTCGGGGTGCCGATCGGCTCGTTCCAGGCGGTCAAGCACCGGCTCGCGGACACGCTGCTCGCGGTGGAGTTCGCGCGCCCGCTGGTGTACGGGGCTGCGCTCACCCTCGCCCCGGGCGACCTCGCGGCGGCGAAGGCGGCGGCGGGCGAGGCCGCGTACACGGCGGCCCGGGCCGCGCTCCAGCTCCACGGGGCGGTCGGATACACCGAGGAGCTGGACCTCTCGCTCTGGCTGCGCAAGGCCCGGCCCCTGCGGGACGCCTGGGGCACCCCGGCCGCGTGCCGGGCCGAGGTGCTGGCGGCGTATCCCTAGTGACCTGGTTTGGAGATCCTGTCGCAGTAGCGGCAGATGCGGTCGAGGATCTGGTCGGCGGTCTTGGTCCATTTGAAGGGCCGGGCTTGGT